>JBPCUI010000152.1:0-2674 GCA_051011235.1 Flavobacteriaceae bacterium | reverse complement strand
CCTGGTCTGTCAGGGTCGTTCAATATATTCCAGTCCGAGCAAACAATTCCTTTGTATTGCAGGCTATCCAGAAGGAGATCTGTAATGATCTCTTTATTAAAGGCAAAGCCTACATCTTCACTCGTCTGTCCTAAGGGAATACCGTAATAGGGCATCATTTGAGCAGTCCCGGCCTTTATCGCGGCCCTGAAAGGGATGACATGGTAATCGAAATTATCGCCTGGATATACCTGGTCTTTGCCGTATTTAAAATGGGCGTCCCAACCGTCTTTCTGAGGGCCACCACCAGAAAAGTGCTTGGTCATAGTCGATACCGATGTAGGACTCAGGCTATCGCCCTGCATTCCATAAATATAGGCTGCGGTGAGCATTGCGGAAATTTCTGCATTTTCTCCAAAGGTGCCGGCAATCCGTCCCCAACGGGGTTCTGTTGACAAATCTGCGACAGGATGGAGTGAAGTATGAAGTCCGATTGCCCGATATTCCCTCGCAGCAATCTGCCCGAATTTATACATAAGCATCGAATCGCGCAATGCTCCAAAACCGGTAGCGTCGGGCCATTGGGAGAGTCCCCCCATAAAAAACGAAGCTCCTCTTTTTTCACTGTGTTTTGGATCCGCACTAAAGGTTATAGGCATACCCAGCCGGGTTTGTTCGGCTAATTCCTGGACCTCATTGGTCCATCGGATATGATCGTGAACTTCCTCGGGCGCAAGTGCTGTAGAGAAATGAGAAAGTCCTCTGGTACCCACATATTTCTCCGGTGGGTTGATCTTTGCCATCATCCGCATCAACTTCATACCTTCAAAGCCGGAGAACTGGAAGGGATGAAACATCTGTGATGCCTTTTCTTCCACAGTCATTTGAGATAGCAGATCTTCGACCCGAGCTTCCAGGTCGGCTCGTGAATCCTCATAAATATCTAATGCACCATTTTTGTTCAGATCGCGGTAGCCGTATCCGTTATCAATCAGAGTGGGGGCCGGACCTACTAAATGAGATCTGCCTTCCCTTTTAACATTCTCTGCTTTGATAAAGAAATAGAGAAATATGCCAATTACCAGCAATAAAAGTACTGCAAGCACCCAGAGTGCAATCTTTTTAAATTTTTTCATTGGTAAATATAAACTTGATCATGATTGTACACCACAATGTAGTTCAATTTATCAGAATAGTGACGACTTATAATTCCAAATGCCTCAATACTTCATAGACGACAAAAGCAGGCCAGAAGATGGCCTTAATAAGCCCGATGACCACAGCCCAAAAGCCGGATGCCATCTGGACATAGTATATTGCTGCTCCCAAAAAGCCAAGGCCGTATACAGCATTGGAGGTGTGATGCGTGTGTGATTTTTTTTCGCTTGACATGATTTTTTGATTAGGTTACAAAATTCCTGGTCAGTTTTTTAAAGGCCTATGACATTAGTCAGCTATGTTGTACTTTTAAATCAAAGACCAGCCAGGCCATGAAGATAAGGATAAGAGGGAATTCATTGCGTTTTCGGCTCACTAAACCTGAAGTTGAAGATCTCTGTACAAAGGGCAGGGTAGAGGAAACCACAAGTTTTGGCGATACTATCTTTACTTACAGGGTGATTATGAGTGCCGATCATAATTCCCTGCACGCCGATTTCCACGATAAGACCATCACCCTCTTTGTGCCCAACGCTCAGATTAAAGACTGGCATTTAAATGAGGTTGTGGGTTTCGAACACAGCATGGCTTTTGATACTAAGACCGATTTACAATTGCTTATCGAGAAGGACTTTAGCTGCCTGACGCCGCGTGGGGAAGACGAATCGGACAACTATACAAATCCAAAAGCAGCGTTAAAATAATAGACAGTGGTAAGTTGAAAATTGAAAGTTGAAAATTGAAAATTGAAAATCCTGACAAGCGTAGCTTCGTCATGGAGTGAAAAGGGAGAATCGTAGATTCTGACTGAAGAAATAACTCTGACTGTCACCTCGAGTGAAGCCGTGGAGCAAAGTGAAGCGGCTTTGTATCGAGAGGGTTTAGGGGTAAAAAGTTGAAAGTTGAAAGCGGAAAGTTGAAATTGAAAATCCTGACAAGCGTAGCTTCGTCAAGGAGTGGAAAGTCGAAGATCCTGACCTGATAGCAAGGAGGCGTCAGGATGGAAAATGGAAAATTGAAAGTTGAAAATTGAAAGTGGAAATTGAAAATCCTGACAAGCGTAGCTTCGTCAAGGAGTGGAAAATCGTAGATCCTGCTCAACTATTAGAGACGAAGAAGAGGAGGGAATTTGGAAGTTGGCAGTTAGCAGTTAGCAGTTAGCAGTGTCTGTACTAAGAATTATTTATCAGTTGCAGATGGTCGCAAGTAAACAATAATAAACAATTAGAAATTAGTGAATAATTCATCACATCGTAAAGTACTGCACCGCGGACCGGAACATTTTACCGGGCTGAGGTTAAGCGAACCCAAAAACTTTGCGGCAGGCAAGGACGGCATTATGGCCGCTTTAAAACACGGGTTTAAAGAAATGGGCATTATTCGCTCCATGCGCACGCTCTTGAAGATGAACCAAAAAGAGGGATTCGACTGTCCCAGCTGTGCCTGGCCCGATCCTGAAAAGCCCTCTGCCTTGGGCGAGTATTGCGAAAACGGAGCAAAAGCCCTGGCCGATGAGGCCACTTCTTCAGGAATAGGG
>JBPCUI010000151.1:0-2824 GCA_051011235.1 Flavobacteriaceae bacterium | reverse complement strand
GAGGGCCTTAAATTTTCGTTCCTCTTTGTATAGAAAAGAAAGATGCCACCGCCGCCAAATGCCAGCTGGGTTTCCGGTGTATAGAAGAGATAGGGATAGCCATCAAAGGTCACTTTTTTTATATTGGCGCTGTCATTCTGTCTTACAAGAATTGAATCCAAAACTCCTTTACCATCTTGTGAAAAAACAAAAATTGGCAGAAGAAGGAATAGTATGTAAAGAAATTTATTCAGGATCTTAAATTTTGAATAGCATGCTTGAAATAAAAAATGCCACGGTCAGACCATGGCATCTATTATTTAGTATTACTCTAGTTTTATGGTCATGAAATCCGCATCAATTTCCAAAAATCTTCTTTGTATGACATTAATTTTGCGGTCTCCGACCGAGAGACTGTACAACTTTGTCAACGCCTAAAGAGCCTCCTTGCACTGGTGGGAAATCCTTAAAAGTTCCTAAAAACTGGGCTACATAAGCCTGAGCAGGGACAAACATCCACATATTATCCCCAAGCCATCTTGTATATAGTGCCGATTTGAACGATACTTCAAATGGATCTGCACGTAAATTAATTACGATTGGCCATGATGGTGTTTTTCGATATGCCTCATTAATCGATCCCTCCATTATCGTAAAATGGATTTTCCAGTTTTTATATCTCAGGGCATTTAAATTTCCACCGGCATCAAAATAGAAAATCTCATTTCTTGGAGATTCAGTGCCATTTTTCCAGGAATCCATCATATTATACCCATCTAAATGCACCTTAAAGTTTTTGCCAGCTGCGCTATACCCAGTTAGCAATTTTTCCTTAAGATCAGGAACACCCGCTGCTGCCAATAAAGTGGGCATCATATCTTCATGAGAATGAATGCCGTTATTGATTGTCCCAGGTTTAATAACCCCTGGCCATCTAATAACGCAAGGTGCTCTAAATCCGCCTTCCCAGGTTGAACCTTTTTCACCAGCAAATGGTGTTGTTCCACCATCAGGCCAGGTGAATTTTTGTGCGCCATTATCCGAGGAATACATGATAATCGTATTATCGATAATGCCTAATTCGTCTAATTTTGCCAGAACAGTTCCAATGGATTTATCGTGTTCTACCATCCCATCTGGATATAGTCCAATTCCAGTTACACCATCACTTTCTTCTTTCAAATGGGTCCACACATGCATGCGCGTTGCACTTAACCAAACAAAGAATGGTTTTCCATCGGCATGAGCTGATTCGATAAATTTAATCGCGGCTTCAGTGAATTCATCATCGGCAGTTTCCATACGTTTCCTTGTCATTGGTCCTGTATCTTCTAGCCGACCATCAGCATAACTGTGGATTACACCTCTTGGGCCAAATTTTTCATGAAATTCAGGATCCTTAGGATAATAGTACGTTTCCGGCTCTTCTTCCGCATTTAGGTGATAGAGATTTCCATAGAACTCATCAAATCCATGAGCCGTTGGTAAATGCTCATCAAGATCACCCAAATGGTTCTTACCAAACTGCCCGGACGTATAGCCTTGTCCTTTTAACAACTCTGCTATCGTAGGTTGATTATCTTGAATACCCTGTTTTGCGCCTGGCATTCCAATAGTTAACAAACCTGTTCTGAATGGATGCTGCCCTAAAATAAAGGCCGACCGACCCGCGGTACATGACTGCTGCGCATACCAATCGGTAAAAACGGCACCTTCTTTCCCAATCCGATCAATATTAGGGGTCTGATACCCCATCATTCCCTGGTTATTAATACTGATATTGGAATAGCCAATATCATCACCCCAGATGACCAGGATGTTCGGCTTATCCTGGGCTAAAGAGCTTCCCAGAAGGAATGACAATAAAATGGAAAATACAGTGTATTTCAAATTCATAATAGTTGGATTTATTTATAGATTAATTTATCGGTCGGCAATGTATTAAATAATAAGTTTGATGTCAGGTATTTAGTGTTAAATCAATCTTATAATTCAAGCTTCCAGGGATTCCCATTATTTCACATGAGTGGCCCGCCCCATCAGTTTTAGCTGTGTGGAATTGCCTACCTACATTTCATCATATTCTACCCTCACGAATTTACTGCTGCTACAGTATATCCATAGCTAATTGGACGCTATCCAATAGGCCTATTTGGGTCAATCAGACGTAACTCGCTTTAGCTTATTACATGCTCTCAATTTCGTCTGCCCCTGTAAGTTTTATAGTTACCTTTTTCAAGTCGCCCTGGAAATAAAAATGATCATCGTAACTATCGGATACCGGGGTTCCGGTGTCTTCTCCAACATCAAAGGTTTCAGAAAGGGAGAATGTAGATAAATGCATCTGAGGCATATCTACTTCAGCCTTCAATTCTCCATTTACATAAAGCTCACCTTTTCCTTTAAAGTTTCCTGTTTTGATAAAGTTGAACTTAATATCTGTAACCCCTGTAGAGAGTGGCGCAGACATTTTCCAATACACCCCATCAAAATAATTGTAATCATAATGTACTCTGCCATCCTTGATGAATAAGGTATAACCTCCGGTAAATCCACCACAAGCTACAATAACACCTTCTTCATCGCCCTTAAGGTCCAGGGTTGTTTCTATTGTATGTGACTTGTTCTTAACGGGTGCCGAAGCTTTTTCAGCAATCCGCCGCGCCCCGGGGTAGTGGTATATAAATTCGTTTTGACCGGCAAATAATCGATCTTGCTGCTTGCCCAATCGCGCTACCATGTCATCATATAGCGGATATACATTTTGTTCCATGGCCAATTCATCCCAGCGGGTTTTTAATTCCTCTAATTTTTCAGGATGCTCTTCGGCCAAATCATTCGCTTC
>JBPCUI010000150.1:0-3055 GCA_051011235.1 Flavobacteriaceae bacterium | reverse complement strand
CCATATGACGTTGAGGAACAAAGGCTGTAATATCTCCATTAAAGGCGATTATAGCTCCTTTGTCTACTACTTCAGTAATAGATGCTTTATGAACGGTCCCCAGGGCAAATTCCTTTTCGTATTTGTCCCATGGATTTTCTGTGGTTTGTTTATGACCCAGACTGAGTTTACGGCCCTCTACATCAAGTTCAAGCACCTCAACTTCAAGCGTATCACCAACTGTGACAAATTCAGAAGGATGCTTGATCTTCCTGGTCCACGAGAGATCGGAAATGTAGATCAAACCATCAATTCCTTCTTCCAATTCTACGAATACGCCGAAATTGGTAAAATTCCTGACGATTCCCTTGTGCTTTGATCCAACCGGGTATTTGGTAGTAATATCCGTCCATGGGTCCGGAGTGAGTTGCTTAATGCCGAGAGACATTTTGCGATCTTCCCGATCCAGTGTAAGAACCACTGCTTCCAGTTCATCGTTCACTTTTACAAAGTCCTGAGCGGAACGGAGGTGTGTTGACCACGACATTTCAGAAACATGGATAAGTCCTTCCACGCCTTCAGCAACTTCGAGGAATGCACCGTAGTCTGCAATGACAACAACTCTTCCTTTTACTTTGTCACCAACTTTAATCTCATCTCCAAGAGCATCCCATGGGTGCTTTTCGAGTTGTTTTAGTCCTAACTGAATCCTCGATTTGTTATCATCAAAGTCAAGGATCACCACATTGAGTTTCTCATCGAGTTCCACCACTTCATTTGGGTGGTTAATCCTGCTCCATGAAAGATCAGTGATATGGATAAGTCCATCTACACCACCGAGGTCGATAAAGACCCCATAAGACGTGATATTCTTAACGATACCTTCCAGTACCTGTCCTTTTTCCAGCTGACCGATAATCTCGCGTTTCTGCTCTTCGATATCTGCTTCTATAAGTGCTTTATGTGAAACAACCACATTTTTGAATTCGTGATTGATCTTCACCACTTTGAACTCCATAGTTTTACCTACATACTGGTCGTAATCGCGGATAGGTTTCACATCGATCTGAGATCCGGGTAAAAAGGCCTCGATACCAAATACATCTACAATCATTCCTCCTTTGGTACGGCACTTAACAAAGCCGGTAACTACTTCTTCCTTATCGTGGGCCGCATTTACACGTTCCCAGGCCATAATTGTCCTCGCCTTTCTGTGTGAAAGTACGAGTTGTCCGCTTTTATCTTCCCGGATATCAATAAGTACTTCAACGGTATCCCCAATTTTGAGTTTTGGGTTGTACCGGAATTCATTCAGCGAAATTACACCTTCCGATTTGGCGTTGATATCTATAATAGCCTCCCTGTCTGTAAGGTGGGTGACAACTCCTTCAACGACTTCTGCATCGGCCGTATCTACAAAATTCTCTGCCACCAACTTCTCAAATTCCTCAAGTTTGGAATCTTCAATGGTTTCAATACCTTCTTCGTATTTCTGCCAATCGAAATTCTTTAAAAACTCTGCGGGATTGGGTTTGGGAGTTTCTTTCTTTTGTTCTGCTTGTACCTCTGTGGTTTCTTCCACTTTCGGTGTATCTTTTTCTTCAGCCATGTACTGACTTCAATTTGTATCCTGCAGTGCCACAAGAGTTAAACAATGACTACAGAAGATGTTAGTGTAAATTATCCTTTTTTCCTTTCCTCTTGTTGAATTGCCAAAAAGGAGTGCAAAAATACAATTTAATAATGGTTTTACCAACCTGGCAGAAAACAGCTTATCTCCGGTGTGGAAAACTATTTAAATATTGCTGTTGAACGCAGCAAAATTTGTATCTTCAGCACTTATTTTATTAACTATTAAAAACACAAATCATGAGCACTAAATCTAAGTATCAGGCGGTACTTGAACTAGGAGAATCCCTTGGAATACAGGATGGGGATGTTAGAGAAGAGAACGGCGTCCTGAAAGTAAAAGGACAAGCGAAAACTCAATATGAGAAAAATTTAATCTGGGATAAGATTAAGGAAATAGGAGGCGACCAACCTTCGGATATTAAAGCTAATATAACTGTTGCCGACGATTCAGTCTTCCACAGGCATGTAGTAAGTAGTGGTGAATCACTGAGCAAAATTGCCAAGCACTATTATGGAGATCCCATGAAGTACAAGCAAATCTTTGAGGCAAATACAAATATCCTTAAAAACCCGGATCTAATACATCCGGATCAGGTGTTGGTGATCCCAAATCTCTGATTTTAGATAGCAGCGGGATATTCCCGGTGAATCATAATAGTATTAAAGAGCGCTTTTAAGCGCTCTTTTTACATACTTTGTTCGATTGTTTTTTTGGCGAGTTCGTAAGTCCGGGTAAACTGCTGCTCCAGATTCATTTCACTATTGTCTATTTCAACTGCATCTTCGGCTCTTTTTAGCGGTGAATACTCTCGGTGCGAATCAATATAATCCCGTTCTCTGATATTTTTCAATACTTCTTCATAGGTTACTTTATCGCCTCTTTCCACTAGCTCTTTGTAACGCCTTTTGGCACGTACATCGGGGCTTGCCGTGATAAAGATCTTTAGCTCCGCATCGGGAAAGACAACGGTACCTATATCTCTGCCATCCATTACAACACCCTTATCCTTACCGAGTTCCCTTTGAATTTGAACGAGCTTCTCCCGTACCTCCTTGATAACCGCTACCTGGCTTACGTGATTCGATACTTCGAGGGTCCTGATCTCTTTTTCAACATTCTCTCCCTCAATGTGAATTTCAGAGTAGCCAAGGGCTTCGTTAAATCTATAACTCAAATTGATTTCCTCGAGACAATCGATTAGTCTTACAAAGTCCGGATCTGAATTATCTATCAGATCATTGCGGAGTGCAAATAATGTAACAGCCCTGTACATCGAACCGGAATCAATATAAGTATATTCCAAGGCTCGAGCAAGCTGCTTCGCAACCGTGCTTTTACCTGTCGAAGAAAAACCGTCAATGGCTATAGTGATTTTACCCATAGAGCTAAAAATATGGAGAATTGCAGAATTCTACTCTATAAATGTCGAAACCTATTTAAAAG
>JBPCUI010000149.1:0-16111 GCA_051011235.1 Flavobacteriaceae bacterium | reverse complement strand
AAATTATTCTATAAGAAACCCATGAAGATATTTATCGACTACAAAAACGCGGTAAAGTGGGTTAAACGACGCGTAAAGGAATCCCGTTAGGTCTGCATAGGTATCCAGTTGCAAAATTGCATTTTCTTTCTACTTCGATTTTTCTTTTTCCGGAGGGTCTGGTTCAGGGTCCGGTTTTGGTGGTTCCGTTAGAATCCAATACGCTTGTCCTATCGCATCGATCATATCACCTGCCGTTAATGCCTCCAACCCTTTTTTATGCGCTACGAGATCACCCGCCATGCCATGAAGGAAAACACCAGTAATCGCAGCCGCTAAGGGCTCATATCCCTGGGCGATCAACCCAGTGATCATCCCGGTTAAAACGTCTCCACTCCCCGCAGTAGCCATACCCGCATTCCCAGTTGAATTAACATAGCCCTTGTTTTCATAAATTGTTATGGAATAGGCATCTTTAAGAACCAGAATACAATCGTATTTGAGTGAAAATGTTTTGGCTTTTTCCAATTTTTCAAAATCGTCTTTCCAGGATCCGATAAGCCGTTTAAGCTCTCCGGGGTGAGGCGTCAGAACAGTCTTAGCGGGCAGTTTTCCGAGCATTGTTTTGTTCTCTGCAAGGATATTTAATCCGTCAGCATCAATAACCAAAGGCCCTTTATATTCCTTCAACAGAGCTTCCATTGCTTTTTGGGTCTCCTTTTTTGTGCCCATGCCCATGCCAATACCGATTACGTCGGGCTGAATATCATAAGATATATCCCTAATGAATTCTTCATTGGTGTCTGTAAACAACATGATCTCGGTTGCTGCAGACTGCAAGGGTGTGTATCCGCATTGAGGAACGAAAGCGCTGACGAGTCCGCTGCCGGCAGAAAGGCAGGCCTTTGAACTGAGAATCACAGCGCCTATCTTACCATAACTACCGCCAATAATCAATGAATGGCCATATGTTCCTTTGTGGGTAAATCGTTTTCTTGTTTTATACCCTTTCAATACTTCGCTTTTGACAACCAGGCTGAAGTCTGTTTCGGTTTCAGTGAGATAAGCTTTGTCCATACCTATATCAAGGACATCCCATTGTTCACTAAAAATGCCTGTTTGCGGCAGGAAGAATATCAGTTTAGGAGCCTGAATACTGAGTACATAATTTGCACGTACCACAGCATTTTTGTTTTTTATCGCCCGATCCAGAAAGAGGCCGGAAGGCACATCCACAGAAACAATAAACGCTCCGGAGTTGTTGAGATGATCCATAAAACTGGCAACCCATTTATCCGGTTCTCTGTTCAGGCCAATACCAAAAATGGCATCCACAACAATGTCTGCGGCATCAATTATGGGGTATTCCGATCCTTCCTGAATAAAATTCGGCCAAATTTTGCGTTGTTTTAGTTTTTTGAGGTTAGAAAGAAAATCTTCAGATCGCTTTTCGCTATAGCTGATTATCTGAACATCTATATTGTAGCCGTGTTCCCAGAGATGCCTTGCCAGGGCTAGTCCATCTCCCCCGTTATTTCCAATGCCGCAAATAATATGAATTTTAACCTGTGCTCCTTGCATTTTATGATGCAGCCAATGAAATATTTCGACAGCCGCTCTTTCCATTAACTGCTCGCTGCTCAGCTGCTGCTTTTCTATTGTTAATTTATCAGCTTCATAGAGCTGAGCTGCCGTGAAAATCTTCATTTGGTAATATTTTTTGTAAAATATTGGCTACTAGACAAAAATTGCAGAATTATTTGATAAGGTATTCAAAAGTACTACTTTTGAGGCTTTATCAGAAGTACGATGGTCGGTAAAAAGGACATAAGAAACTACGAAATCACCCTCAATGAGCGTTGGTATATTTTGATTCCTGCCAATACCACAACCCCTTTGGGGTAAGCTACTACATCTTTAGTCCAAATACATCATTACATTTAGTCAACCTTTAATAGTTTATAAATCAAATGAAGGTTTTAAAATTTGGCGGTACTTCGGTAGCCCACGCAGATCACATAAAAAAAGTTAAACAAATTATAGCCGAAAAATCGGTCGATAGGGTTTTTATAGTGGTTTCTGCACTTGGGGGAATAACAGATCTGCTGATCAAGGCCTCGGATCTTGCGGCCCAGCGGGAAGATGAATACAAGACCCTTGCACTGGAAATAGAAAAAAGACATCTGGATACAATAAAAGCATTGATCCCATTGACCGGTCAAAGTGGAATACTGAGCGATGTAAAAACAGAACTCAATACACTGGATACACTTTTGGAAGGAGCTTTTTTGATTGGGGAAATCACACCGAGATTGCTCGACAAAATTGTCTCTTATGGCGAATTACTTTCATCCCACATCATTACGGAATATCTGAAATCAGAAAACCTGGATGCGAGTTTGAAAGACAGTCGCGAACTTATAATTACCGACGATAATTATGGGAAAGCGGTAATAAATTTCGATCTTACAAATAGGCTGTGCCAGGAATATTTTGAAGAATCCAAGGAGGCTATTACGATTCTACCCGGATTTGTATCCTCATCTGAAAACGGAAATGCCACTACATTAGGCAGAGGTGGTTCGGACTATACCGCTGCGGTGGTAGCAGCGGCACTTAAGGCGGAGGTACTTGAAATCTGGACCGATGTGAGCGGGATGTATACCGCAAATCCGAAACTTGTAAAGCAGGCCAAAGCCATCTCACATATCTCTTATGAAGAGGCCATGGAATTATCGCATTTTGGTGCAAAGGTCCTTTACCCGCCCACTATTCAACCAGTACTTATACAAGGCATACCGGTTCTTATAAAAAATACTTTTAATCCGGGAGATCCGGGTACAAGTATTGAAAAAAACAATGAGGTCTCAAAACATACTGTCCAGGGGATCAGCCATGTTCCGAAAATTAGCTTACTTACACTGGAAGGGCCGGGAATGATCGGGATTCCAGGTATTTCAAGAAAGTTTTTTGAAGTCTTGTCCCTGGCCCAGATAAGCGTTGTACTGATTACCCAGGCTTCTTCAGAGCATTCCATTTGTATCGGGTTGGCCGACGAAGATGCGCCACTTGCAAAAAAGCTGATTAACGAAGCCTTTGCCTATGAAATAGAGCGCGCCAAAATAAAACCCGTTATGACCGAAGAAGATCTGGCCATAATAGCATTGGTAGGTGATCAGATGAAAAGTCATCAGGGACTCAGCGGCAAAATGTTCAGTACGCTGGGCAAGAATAATGTGAATATCAGGGCGATTGCGCAGGGAGCCTCGGAAAGGAATATTTCGGCTGTGATCCGCAAGGAAGATGTAAAGAAAGCGCTTAATGCCTTACATGAGACCTTCTTTGAAGAGAATATTAAGCAGCTTAATCTTTTTGTAATGGGCGTTGGTAACGTGGGTTCAAAGTTGCTGAGACAGATCGACCAACAGCGATCATATCTTAAAAAACAACACAGATTGAATATTCGCGTGATCGGTATATCCAATTCCAGAAAAATGCTTTTCGATGAAGATGGTATCTCTATAGGGGAATGGGAAAAAGCGCTGGCCGGAGGAACCAAGGCCGATGCTGAAGAATTTTTCGATACCGTTCTGAGACTCAACTTCCGGAATAGCATCTTTATAGACAATACTGCCAGTGCCGATGTGGCAGCCACCTATATTGACTATCTGAGACACAGTATTGCAGTAGTAACCTGTAATAAAATTGCCTGTTCATCCGAGCTGGATCAATATCAAAAACTTAAAGAGGTTTCGAGAGAGTACAATGCACCATTTTTATTCGAAACAAATGTAGGCGCAGGATTACCCATCATCGATACATTAAAGCATTTAATTGCCTCAGGAGACAAAATCCATAAGATTCAAGCGGTTCTCTCGGGCAGTTTGAACTTTGTTTTCAATAATTTCAACGGCAAAACTACTTTTTCGGAAGTAGTTAAAAGGGCTCAACTAGAAGGATATACTGAGCCAGATCCAAAGATAGACTTAAGCGGGGTCGACGTGATGCGGAAAATTTTAATCCTCGCGCGCGAGAGTGGATACGCGATTGATATGGAACAAATTGAAAACCAGTCATTTCTACCCATTGAAAGCCTTCAGACTAAGACTAATGATGAATTCTATCAAAGCCTTGAAAAAAACGAACAAAAATTTCAAGATATATTCGATAAGGCCATGGAATCAAATTGTAAATTGAAATACGTGGCGAAGTTCGAAAAGGGTCATGCATCTGTAGGGCTGCAACACATTCCGAAGGATCACGATTTTTACAAATTGGAAGGAAGCGATAATATTGTATTGTTCTTTACGGAACGTTACCCAGATCAGCCACTCGTTGTTAAAGGGGCCGGTGCCGGTGCCGATGTTACCGCATCTGGAATATTTGCTGATATAATCAGAATAGGTAATTTTTAACTCATGGAGAGCATTCGCATATTTTGCCCGGCATCGATTGCAAATATTTCCTGTGGATTCGACGTCCTTGGGCTTGCACTGGATTCAGTTGGAGACTACATGACCATCACCAAAGTCCCAGAACCCGGTATTAAAATTACCAAAATCACTGGTCAGAATTTACCGCTGAAAGCAAATAAAAACGTCGCGGGAGTTGCAGCACTAGCATTACTGGACAAAAGTGATTTTGAAGGTGGATTTGAAATTCAGATTGAAAAGCTTATCAAACCGGGCAGCGGCATTGGTAGTAGTGCGGCTAGCGCATCAGGGGTTGTATGGGCAATTAATGAATTATTGGGACACCCTTTCTCTAAATTAGAACTAGTAGAATTTGCAATGGAATGGGAGCGTCTGGCAAGTGGTGCCGCTCATGCTGATAATGTAGCCCCGGCCCTGTTCGGAGGGTTTACCTTGGTACGGAGTTATGAACCCTTAGACGTGGTTCGAATTCCCAGCCCGAAAGAACTTTATGCAAGTGTGATCCATCCACAGATAGAAATCAAGACTTCAGATTCCAGGAAAATATTAAAGACCTCCATTACACTTGCCGATGGCATAAAGCAATGGGGTAATGTTGGTGGGCTCATAGCTGGTCTGTATACCCAGGATTACGAACTGATCGGGCGATCCCTTGTAGATCATATCGTAGAACCCATACGGGCCATGTTGATTCCCGGATTCGAAGAAGTTAAAAGAGCATCACTGGAAGCCGGAGCTCTTGGCTGTGGTATTTCCGGCTCAGGACCATCTATTTTTGCTTTTAGCAAGGGGGAAAAGACGGCAGCTCGCACCGCCAGCGCAATGGAAGAAGTTTACCAGCAACTGGGAATTGATTTTGATGTTTTTGTCTCCTCAATAAATCCGCGGGGTATCAAAGAAGCTTAGTCAGTGATAATGAAAAGCAGCACCCAAAATCTCTAATTTTAATACAGTGAATGAAATTCTATAGCCTGCATCAAAGATCAGCTGCCGTGAGCTTTAAAGAGGCGGTAATCAGAGGTATAGCTCCTGACCGAGGCCTGTATTTTCCGGAACGGATCGAGTCTTTACCAGATTCTTTTTTCAATATCATAACCCAGCTGTCCAATGAGGAGATCGCTTTTGAGGCGATGAAACAATTTACGGAGGGCGACATTCCTATAGATAAACTACAGAAAATAGTAGACCAGGTTCTGGAGTTCGACTTTCCTTTGGTTCCCATTACCAATGGAATAGCTACACTTGAGCTCTTTCACGGTCCTACGATGGCTTTTAAGGATGTTGGCGCCCGTTTTATGGCCGAATGCCTGGGCTATTTTTCCTCTTCGGGATCTCAAGAGATCACCGTTTTGGTTGCCACATCAGGGGACACAGGTGGAGCTGTTGCCCGCGGGTTTTTAGGTGTTGAAGGCGTAAATGTTATCATCCTTTATCCCGGTGGAAAGGTGAGTGATATCCAGGAGAAACAACTGACTACGCTTGGCCAGAATATTACAGCTCTTGAGGTAAGTGGGAGTTTTGATGATTGCCAGGATATGGTGAAATCGGCATTTTTAGACAAGGATATAACAGCCAAACTTCAATTAACATCTGCAAATTCTATCAATGTGGCACGCTGGTTGCCACAACAGATATACTATTTTGTGGCTTATAAAAAACTTGTAGATCAGTATAAGAACATTGTATTTTCTGTCCCAAGCGGCAATTTTGGTAATCTCTGTGCCGGTATGGTGGCACAACGTCTGGGACTACCGATTGCACATTTTATAGCCTCAACAAATATTAATGATACTGTGCCTAAATTCATGCAAAGTGGCCATTATCAGTCCCAGACCTCCTCCCCTACTATTTCTAATGCAATGGATGTTGGCGACCCCAGTAATTTTGTACGGATTCTGCAATTGTTTGAAAACAACTATGAAACCCTTAAAAAACACTTGTCTTCCTTCTCATATACAGACGAAGAGACAAGGCTTGCCATGAAGGAAATTCATTCATTATCTGGTTATATTGCCGATCCGCATGGTGCAGTTGGCTATTTAGGGTTAAAGGACTATCTAAAAAATCATCCAGGTTTCTACGGTGTATTCCTCGAAACAGCCCATCCGGTAAAATTTCTTGATGTTGTGGAGGAAACCCTGGGAGTGAAATTGTCTTTACCACCTCAGATTGCTGAAATAATAACTAAAGAAAAAAAGGCGATAGGTATCGGTTCTTTCGATGATTTGAAGCAATTCCTGCTAGACTCCTGATCAGATTTTTCCTCTTAACAAAAGATTATAGAAAACAAGCATCCGGCAACCCGGGTGATCTATTAATTTTCAATAAATTTGCCCAGTTAAAAAACCCGAATGAAAAATACTGCCCTTTCCACTATCCATAAAGAACTTGGGGCCAAAATGGTTCCATTTGCCGGCTATCTGATGCCTGTTTCATATGAAGGAGTAAATATTGAACACGAAACGGTAAGGAACAAACTCGGCGTATTTGATGTATCCCATATGGGTGAATTTTTGATCGAAGGAACTCACGCCTTAGATCTTATCCAGAAAGTTTGTTCGAACGATGCTTCAAAGTTGACGGTGGGAAGAGCGCAGTACAGTTGTATGCCCAATGAAAGTGGTGGAATTGTAGACGACCTCATTGTATACCGGGTTAAAGAAGAAGTCTACCTCCTTGTAGTCAATGCATCTAATATAGCCAAGGATTGGGCACATATTTCCAAATACAATGAGGATATCGGGGCCGTTATGCGCGACATATCTGAAGATTATTCCCTTCTGGCAATCCAGGGGCCTAAAGCTGTAGAGGCTATGCAAAGTCTAACCTCAGTTGATCTTTCTTCTATTAAATTTTATCACTTCGTTGTGGGTGATTTTGCCGGAATCGAACATCTAATCATATCAGCAACCGGATATACCGGTTCTGGTGGGTTTGAGATCTATTGCAAAAACGAAGAAGTACAGCAAGTTTGGCAAAAGGTCCTGGAAGCAGGGGCTCCTTTTGGAATAAAACCTATCGGTCTG
Source organism: Flavobacteriaceae bacterium (assembly GCA_051011235.1). Classification (GTDB taxonomy): domain Bacteria; phylum Bacteroidota; class Bacteroidia; order Flavobacteriales; family Flavobacteriaceae; genus JAHEJJ01. The sequence goes on along the minus strand of JBPCUI010000149.1, from coordinate 8,673 downwards.
GCTGCGAGGGATACGTTAAGGATGGAGATGGGTTATTGCTTATACGGAAATGATATAGACGATCAGACTTCGCCAATTGAAGCCGGACTTGGATGGATAACGAAGTTCAGCAAGGAATTTGTTAATAGTAAAGCGCTGGCGGCGGAAAAAGAGCGCGGTCCCGATAAAAAACTAGTAGCTTTTGAACTGGATGAACGTGGGATCCCAAGAAAGGACTACGACATTGTAGACAGCAATGGAAAAAAGCTGGGTATCGTTACTTCAGGTACCATGTCGCCTTCTCTGGGCAAAGGTATAGGGCTGGGATATGTTCCCGTAATATTCACAGAAGCAGGAAGTAAGATCTACATACAAATAAGGAAGAACAGAATACCGGCTACGGTAGTAAAGCTACCGTTTTATAAAGCTTAGTGTCCCCGATGGAAGAAGGAAGGAGAAAGGTGGAGGAAGGAAAACGAATCTTGATTTTAGGGGGAAGTGGATTTATAGGGAATGCGCTTTACAAAGAACTCTGCAATTATTACGACACTTATGGTACCTATTGCTCGGCCAGAAAAAGTTTTGAGCACAACCAGCAATTTATCCGTTACGATTTGCAGGAAGATGATGTAGTTCGTTTACTTGAGAGGATAAAACCTAAGGTTATCATTTCGGCCCTAAGAGGTGATTTTTCGTCACAGATACAAGCACACCAGCATATAGCGGAATACCTCGTTAAGAATAAATGCCGGCTTTATTTTATATCCTCTGCGAATGTCTTCGATGCATATAGCAAGTTCCCTTCGTATGAACACGACAAAACTCTTTCGGAGAGTATCTATGGCCGCCTGAAGATCAAGATCGAAAATATGTTGCTCAGGCTTCCCAAGTCAAAAACTGCTATTCTAAGAGTACCAATGGTATTTGGAAATACATCCCCAAGAATCAAAGACCTGAAATCTGATATCTGGAATAACGAGCCAATTGAGGTATTCCCAAATTTGGTTATTAACGTGACCAATGACGATCGACTAACTCAGCAAATCCATTATCTCATCAATAGAAATAAGACGGGAATTTATCACCTTGGAAGTAAAGACCTGGTCCATCACGATGATTTCGTAAAAGAAATAGTGGAGCGCATTGGTAGTTTCAATCCTATCTATAAGAATGTTTTCACTACGAATGAAGAACGCTATCTCGCGGTCCTTCCAAAAGAAAACCAATTACCCAAGAACCTGAGGTTTGGTTTCCAGGACGTTATAGATCACCATGTAATGAACTAAACCCGCCTAATTTCGGAACTGCTCAATTACGGTCTATTTCCTACCTTTAAGGAAATTGTAGACCATGGAAAAATTAAGTGTCTCTGCTATTCAGGATAAGCTCGTACTAGCTGAAGGTTGGGAGTTAAAGGATAACGGTATTGAAAAAAAGTTTGTTTTTAAAAACTTTAAACAGGCATTTTCGGCGATGACGCATATCGCGATGGAATGCGAAGTGCACAATCACCATCCGGAATGGAGCAATGTTTATAACCAACTTCACATTCGATTCAGTACGCATGATGCCGGCGGTCTCACTGATGCAGATTTTAAATTAGCCGGACTGGTTAATCAAATAATCAATTGATCTTCCCAACATCCAATTGACTTGAACCGTGCATAGAATTTGCTAATTTTACTGTTTTAGAAAACGGCATCAATGGGAAGAGCATTCGAGTTTCGGAAAGCGCGAAAAATGAAGCGCTGGGCGGCCATGTCCAAGGCCTTTACAAGAATTGGAAAAGATATTGTAATTGCTGTAAAAGAAGGCGGTGCGGACCCAGATACAAACTCGAGACTAAGAGCTGTCATTCAGAATGCCAAGTCCGTTAACATGCCGAAAGAGAATATTGAAAGGGCTATTAAACGGGCCTCTGATAAGTCTCAAGGTGAATTTAAAGAAGTACTTTTTGAAGGATATGCCCCGCACGGCATCGCCATTTTGATAGAAACCGCCACCGATAATAACACACGCACGGTGGCTAATATCCGCAGTTATTTCAATAAATGCAATGGCAGTCTTGGTACCTCGGGTTCTGTTGAATTCATGTTCGACCACAGCTGCAATTTCAGGATCGCAGCCGAAGGAATTGATCCGGAAGAGCTGGAACTCGATATGATCGATTTTGGCGCTGAAGAAGTATTTACCGATGAAGATGGCCTTCATATTTACGCCCCTTTTGAAAGTTTCGGAGCAATTCAAAAGGATTTGGAAGCCAGGAGTATCGAGATTTTATCATCGGGCTTTGACCGGATCCCGCAAATAACCAAAGAATTGAGTCCGGAGCAGGTAGAAGATGTTGAGAAACTACTGGAAAAAATTGAGGAGGACGATGATGTGCAAAACGTCTTTCACTCAATGAAGGAATAACCTTTTAGTAGCTTTCAGCGTGATTAAGAGGGTATGATTAAGTCCCGCTTATCACAGGGCTCATATCTTCTATTTATCCACTACAAAAGTCTTCTTCTCTACCGTACCCCTGTCACCAAAGGCTGTCAGGAAGTAAATTCCGGAAGGCAGGGTATAGGTAGGTATTTTGAATAGCTCAGTGCCAGAAAGTTCTTTAGACTCATATGTCCTGATCAGTTTGCCCTGCATATCGTGTACCCGGATGGAAAAGATCTCAGGATCCTTAGTTAATTCAGACATACTTAGACTGATCTCATTTACCGCAGGGTTCGGATAGAGTTTTAAGAAGAACCCGCCACCACTGCTTTCGATAATTGTAAAGTTGATCGTCAGCGGGGTACCGGTCAATCCGCCTAAATTACTTCTGGTATAAGGTGTTGCGGTTAGTTCATAACTCCCAATAGGAAGATGGCCGGAATAATAATTTCCGCCGGAATCACCAAACAGGCTGAAAGGTGCTTTATTTTCTGTCCGGTAGGTTTTGATAGCGCCCGTTAGACGCAGTGCAACACTTCCAACATCCCGTGTTACATTAGCCCGAATATTAAAATTAGTCCTGGGAAGTGCCAAAAGATCGACAACCCAGCCCTCCTCCAGAGTCATTATATCCCTATTGTTCTCAGCATCTACAAGAACAAATCCAGTTACAGAATTCGTCCTTGCCACATCAGCCTCTATAACCACATTAAAACCACAAGTAGCGATATTCCCAGCGGTGTCAGTTGCGATAATCATCACTTCTGTGGTCCCTATTGAGCAAATTGTACCCGTTGCCGGAACAGTTACTATTGTGGTTCCCGGACAATTATCCGAGACTACAGGTTCAGGATAAGTCACAACACCGAGGGTTTCTCCCTCGGGTATTGATATCAGCACGTCTTCCGGGCATGCAAGTACAGGGGCCTGATTATCGACCACGGTTACATTAAAAGAGCAATGCGAAGTATTGCCGGCTTCATCGGTTATACTAACATTTACCACTGTGGTACCCATTTCGAAAAAGGAGCCACTTGGGGGAGATATAATTAATTCTGTTGAATCTGATTCACAAGTCGCGAAAAGCTCGTAATTGACCACAGCACCACATTGATCAGCGCCATTGCTTACTTCAATATCAGCCGGACAAATTATATCTGGTGGAACGGTTTCAAAGGGACCCAGAGAAACGACAATGTCTACGGTATCTCCAGCCGTGACGGTGGTGCCTGCCATTGGTTGCTGACTTATAATTTTGTCGATTTCAATTAAGTCGCTATACTCCGTAGAAATCGTTCCTGTTATTAACCCCTCGAGGTCTAGAACATCTTCCGCCGCTGCTGCTGTCAGCCCAATAAGATCGGGGACTTCCACAGGGTTCATTTCCATGGGTTGGCTACTGCCTTCGGTAAAAATGATATTGTCTATACCCAGTACCTCAGCAGAGGAATTGGAATCAAATTCTATGATCAGCCTGGCTCTGCAATCAACGAATTCTGAGAGGTCGGAACTCAAGGTTTTCCATACGCCTTCGATATCTAATTCATCGATATCACCGCCACTATTACCACCTGATCCGCCGCCATCGCTGTCCAGAAGGGTAATTGTGGTAGCGGAAGCGCAGTTATCAATTTCAACACGGACATAAAAACGGTCATTTTGGCCACTGCTACTTTCCCAGGCAGTGTCCGAAAGCATATATTCCAGGCTAATAGCCGGAGCCGTTGTTCCATCCAGGTATACGTGATCAAAATACAGGGACACCTGCCCATCTGTGTCTTCCATTAAAAACGCCTGTTCACCCGCAGGCTGCTCCAGGCCTAATTCCGACAATACCTGATTGCTGCCTGCTATACCGAATGCATCCCCGTCCGTAAGACCGTCTTGTCCTGAAGCTCCGGATCTGGAAGGTGTAAATTCAGTTTTAAATCCGAGTGAACTACCATTCCCTTCCAAACTTACCGGTACGCCATTATTATCTGCAAGGAAATGGACAAGGGCGGCAGAATCGGGGTCTGTGTACAAACAGGATGTGTTACCACAATTGAGTGTGGTGGCAACGCCTTCAAAACTCTGTGAAAGCTGTGCGTTAAGACTGCCCAGGAATATGAAATTGACTAAACAGATCAGTAAGGTATTGGCTTTATTTCTTTTCATCATTGACAATATTTAATGCTTAACTAAAAATGAACTTGCTACAGCTGTTTTAAAATGTATAGCCCAGCCTTAGGCTTGAGATTGTTCTTAGATGCAAAGAAATATTGTGGGTATGCAAAAGCCGTGCAGGAGATTTGTCAACCGGCTTAGAAGTATTGACCCGGGCAATTGCAGAGGATTAAAATGAAATTCTGAAGAATAGTTAGTGGCTGAAAAAAGAACTAATACGCCCCGAGGCAAATATCAAATTGAAAAATTGTGCGATTCGGATCCCTTCCGTGTGAGTGTAATTCACTGTGATCTGAACCGTGCCAATGTTTCTGTATAGCACGAGCTGAAAGCCGGGCACGTGCATTATTGAAGGATAGCTTAGTAAAATAACTTTGACCCATATGGCTAATCTTAAAATAGACAATGTAGTCTTTTCCCTTTTCACGTCCTGGTAGATCGGTGATAAAACGATAGCTCCCTGAGCCGTCGGTGATTAGTTTAGCACGGTGCTTTTTTTGATCAGAAATTGGTGAAAGATGCCAGAGCTCAATACCTACAACCGGTAAGGGTTTACTATCAGATAAATTAAGTACACGGCCCCAAACTTCCAATTGAGAACCCGCCGACAATTTCCTTAGATCGGTTTTAAGCGGTGCGACAGGTTTATAACCGCGATATGGTGATTTGTCTACCGGCCGTGCCACTACAGGCTGATTTTCAGAAGTAAGGCCAATCGCAGCAATATTCTTCAGTGCTTTTTTATCCGGGATATTGATGTCCATAAAGTGTCATTTCAATAACACCATAACCAAGTATCGTTCTGCGAAAAGGGGAATAACAACGAGTTTTTGGAGATTAGACCCAATATGTGAGTCAGAGTATTAATAAAACCACGTCGTCGATTAGTTTCATAAAACTAATTAATTAACATCAAGCGCAGCTGTTAGTTCAGATCATTTCGATAAAAGGGGATATTCCCCGGATAAATATCCAGGTCTTGAAATTTAAATCAATGTAAAGCTGTAGTGAGGTACGCGACCAATAACGCCCTTGAAAAAATGCTCATAGGCAATCCGATCTGTGTGATAATCACCAGACGTGATTTGCGGTTTTGAAATTTTGACTTGTTTCTTCCCGTAATCGAAGGCCACCATGACAATAGGAACAGCTGCCGTATGGGCGATGTAGTAATAGCCCGATTTCCACCGTTCGACTTTTTTTCTGGTGCCTTCGGGTGCAAGGGCTAGTCGGAATTCCTTTCTCTCCTTGAAAAGTGAAGCGATCGCCGATACCGTATCACTGCTCTTACCACGGTCTACAGGGGCCCCGCCCAGGCTTCGGAAATACCAGCCAAATGGAGGTTTGAAAAGGCTTTTTTTACCCACAAAGTGAAATTTTTTACCGAGTACCCTACGCAGCAGCAAACCTAAAAAGAAATCCAGCCAACTGGTATGCGGAGCTACAATTACCACGCACTTATCAAGGTCGGGAAACGAACCGTCCAGGCTCCACCTAAAGACTCGGAAATATATAAATCGCGCCAGTTTATCTAACATTGGAACTGTAATTCTATGATTAAAATGCGGGAATTCAGTTGTGCCTTCGCTGTTTTGTACAGCTGCCTTTTTAGATTTTTTTATAGATCTCCTTGAGAATACCAGCATTGATCTTATCGCGCCAGTCCACACCCAGTGCATTTTCCCAGAGAGGTGTCATTCGGAGCGAAACATCACACATGATGTCAAGATCCTTTTCGTGAAGTTGCGAGCACAATCCGGTTGGCAAGGTAATTTCCTGTCTGTCCAACATGTTTTCAAACAAAATCACACCATCCGGATAAAAATCTTTCAAATGATTGAATACCAAGCAATTACCCAAACCGTGCCGTACCCCTAGCAAATAAGACAAGCCATAACTCATCGCATGTGCAATGCCTACTTGAGAATAAGCTATACTCATACCACCGTGCCAGGAAGCCATCATCAGTTTCTCACGTGACTCGGATGGTTCCAGGTCTTCCAGAAAAACTTCTTTGCAAAGTTCCTTCGACTTTTCGCCGTAACTCTGGCTAAAAGCATTCAGGTAGGTACCGCTGAGCGATTCGATACAGTGAATAAAACAGTCCATCCCTGTGTAGAACCATTGTTCTTTAGGTACCCCCTGGGTCAGGTCCGGATCGAGGACTAGCTGGTCAAAAGTTGTATAGTCCGAGTTAATACCGAGTTTCATTTCAGGGCCCATAAGTACGGTGGTCCGACTAACCTCTGCCCCTGTTCCGCTAATGGTTGGTATTCCCACGTGATATAAGGATGGTTTCTGAACCAGGTCCCAACCCTGGTAGTTGGCAGATGAGCCATTATTGTTATACATGACGGCTACCGCTTTGGCCAGGTCTAAAATGGTACCACCCCCAATACCCACTATACCGGATGGTGTTTCAGAAAATTCTGTCCGGATATGGTCTACTAAGGAATCAACCTGCTGAGTTTTGGGTTCTTCATCCGCGTTGATATAGAGAATTAGATCATTAAATATAGCGGGAATGCGCTGCTCCAGTTTTCCACCTTCAAAAACATCATCCACCAAATATATAATCGGCGCATCGGAGTTTTTGCGGTGCGGCAGGAGTATATCACTCAGCTGGTCAAAACTCCCAAGCCCGTATACAACCCGGGGTACCATAGGAAAATTGCGGTAACTGACCTTAGGTTTTATCTCCTTATTAAGTTTTATATCCTCTTTTAATCCCATTATCTCATTTCAAATATTTAAGCAGGTCTCTCAGGTTATTCAGTGTCAGATGACCGTTTGGGTGTTCCTCTTCCGGAACCATTTCGTGCGCCCAGGTGGTATGGAACGGGACATGTACTGCATTGGCACCAAGGTTGACAATTGGAATAACATCTGATTTCAGAGAGTTTCCCACCATTAAAAATTCACTGACTTCTATTTCTAAATGATCCAGAAGATTTTTATAATTCGTTTCTTTTTTATCACTGAGTACCTCAACATGATGAAAATATTTCGTAAGCCCGGATCGATCCAATTTTCGCTCCTGGTCCAGGAGATCGCCTTTAGTCAGAACTATTAACCTGTAATTCTTCTCTAAAGATCGCAGCGTTTCTTCCACACCGTCGAGTAATTCTACCGGCTTCGCGATCATTTCTTTCCCTATTCCCAGAATTTCATTAATGATCGCCTGAGGAACATTATTATTAGACAACTCCAAAGCAGATTCGATCATGGACAACATAAAGCCTTTGATGCCAAATCCGTAGAGATCTAAATTTTTCATCTCGACCTTGAACAACTCCTGATCTACCTTGTTCTTAGTTTCGTAGTGCTCGAGAAGTTCTGCAAATTTCTCCTCTGCCTCTCTGAAATAGGTCTCATTAACCCAGAGAGTGTCGTCGGCATCAAAACCAATTACCTTGATATGACTATAATTCAGTTCCAAGCTGCTTTTGCTCTTTCGAGGTCTTCGGGTGTATCAATTTCAATTCCCGTAGCCTCAGTTTCCACCATTTTTATTTTCTTCCCGTACTCCAGATACCGGATTGCTTCAATTTTTTCGGACGCTTCAAGATGAAGCATCGGTAATCGCCTAAAATCCATGAGCGCTTCCTTTCTAAAGGCATAGATCCCCTTGTGTTTGTAATGAGTGATCTTAATATTTTTTGCAAGTGGATAAGGAACGGGAGAACGGGAAAAATAGAGTGCAAAATTATCCTTATTTACGACAACTTTTACAGTATTTGGATTATTTATTTCTTCCCATTCTGTAATACGTGTCATAAGAGATGCAAGGTCTATTTCCTTTTGATCATCATCTTTAAAAACTCCGAGAACTGATTCCAGGCTTTTCTTATCGGTGAATGGCTCGTCTCCCTGAATATTTACAATGATATCCACATCCATCTCTGCAACAGCTTCGGCAATCCGGTCGCTTCCGGTGTCGTGTTCCCCCACACTCATGATGGCATTACCACCTTCGTTATTTACCGTATTGAAAATGATTTCGCTATCGGTCACCACATAGACCTTATCAAAAAGTTCCGTGTCAACAGCTGCCTCATATGTTCTCAATATCACCGGCTTCCCTCCCAGGTCTTCCAT
>JBPCUI010000148.1:0-3165 GCA_051011235.1 Flavobacteriaceae bacterium | reverse complement strand
TGATAGAGCTCATAGTCAGTGGCATTCCTAAGCAGTGATATACTATTCGGAAAATCTAACTCCATATTCAATTTACGCAATTGAGTACTGATATGGTTTATTCTTTTTTATAAACAATCCCTTCCTTCATAACAAAAACTACCTCTTGTAAGGTATTAATTTCGGAGGTTGGATCCGTATTTACCGCTATAATATCAGCGAGATATCCGGTGGCTATTTGCCCCAAAGAATCTCCCATTCCCAGAAGTTCTGCGTTGGTGACAGTCGCCGATTGTATTGCCTTCATTTCGGGCATCCCGGCTTCCACCATGTAGTGAAATTCTATTGCATTTTCACCATGGGGAAAGACTCCTGCATCGGTGCCAAATGCAATAGGTACGCCTTTCTTGTAGGCACGGCCAAATGTTTCCTGAACAAGCGCACCTACTTCAATCGCTTTCCTGGCGACCACTTCCGGAAAATAACCGGGTATTTTTGCCTTCTCAACAACCTTTTTGCCAGCAGAAATGGTCGCGACCATATACACATCGTGTTGCTTCATAAGCTCCATGGTTGCCTCGCTCATATAACTCCCGTGTTCAATGGTCTTAATCCCCCCTTTGATAGCCCTTTGCATTCCGAGGTCGCCATGCGCATGTGCCGCTGTAAGCATACCATAATCCCTGGCGGTTTCAGTGATCGCCTTAATTTCTTCAATTGTAAATTGGGGATTACTACCACTTTTAGCCACACTGAGTACCCCGCCGGTAGCAGTGATCTTTATCACATCCGAACCGTCCTTATATCGTTGGCGAACGGCTTTTCTTCCATCTTCAGGGGAATTCACCACCCCCTCTTCCGGTCCTGGGTCACCCATAAGATCTTTTCTATATCCATTGGTCGGATCACCGTGTCCTCCTGTAGTTGCTATCGACTTACCAGCGGTAAATATCCTCGGCCCAACCACCACACCTCCGTTGATGGCGTTTCTCAATGATATATTCACACCCGAACCTCCCAGATCCCTGACCGTAGTAAATCCGGCCATCAATGTTCTTTTGGCATACACGGTAGATTGAAGCGCTACATCGGCCTCATTTTTAGTAAAGCGGTCCAGATATCTTTTTGGGCTCGACTGGCCTTCGATATGAACATGCATGTCTATAAGCCCTGGCAGTACCGTTTTATCTTTCAGATTGATCAGTACATCCTCCCCGCTTCCGCTGATATAGCCCTTTTCCAGCTTTACAATTTTATTCCCAGCTACGACAATTGTCATTTCGCTGAGTACGCTTCCTTTTTGAGTATCGATCAGCTCGCCACACTGTATATAGGTGTCCTGACTATGGAGTGTAACGGATATTGCTAAAAAAAAACAGAAGATAAGTAGTCGTCTAAGCATAATGTGTCTTTTAATTGTTGTCAATATTTCGGAGTTTCTGCTCCCAATCCCAGGCAGATTTCATAGCATCATCCAGTGATGAGGCGGCCTTCCAACCTAATACTTTGTTAGCTTTATCAGTATCTGCATAAGCCTCGGTAATATCTCCTGATCTTCGATCCACAATCTTGTAATTGAGCTTTGTACCCGAAACTCTTTCAAAGCTTTGGATCACCTCTAAAACAGTACTTCCTTTACCGGTTCCCAGATTAAAAATCTCGTAATTTTGTTGCTGTTCGTTATTCAAAATACGTTCCAAGGCCACCACATGAGCGCTGGCAAGATCAACAACGTGTATATAGTCTCTGATACAGGTGCCGTCGCGCGTGGGGTAGTCATTTCCAAATACGGAGAGTTCATCTCTAATTCCCATCGCAGTCTGTGTAATAAATGGAACGAGGTTTTGGGGTACACCGGTGGGTAATTCTCCAATTTCGGTGCTGGTATGTGCCCCGATCGGATTGAAATAGCGAAGTGAAATAGCCTTTAGTTGTGGAGTAACTGCACAAGTATCTCTTACAATTTCCTCTCCCATTTTTTTGGTGTTCCCATAAGGAGATTCGGCCGGTTGAACTGGCGAATCCTCCACTATGGGCATTTTATCGGCCTGTCCATATACGGTACAGGAAGAACTAAATATGAAAGCTCCACCTGATTTCGATATCCATTTAAGGAGATAGATAAGCGAATTCAGGTTGTTCTCGTAGTATAATAATGGATTTTCCACACTCTCACCCACGGCTTTGGAGGCAGCGAAATGTATGATTCCCTTAATATCCGAATGCCGGTCGAACAAGTCCTCCACCAGCTCTTTCTCTCTGAGATCCAGCTTCTCGAAAATCAGGGATTTGCCTGTAATGGCAAAAATACCATCAAGAACTTCTTCCGAAGCATTGGAACAATCGTCCACAATAACCACTTCAAAACCCTTTTGTTGTAAATCGACTACCGTATGTGAGCCGATAAATCCAAGACCGCCGGTGACAAGTATTTTCATAAATTCCTATTGAGTATCCGCCAATTTATAAATGTGAGAAAGAAGTTCTTTTTGTTTAATACCACCTAGAATCCAGTCAAAACTTGGGTCAAAGAGAATCTGAAGCACAGTAAATTTCCTAACTGGATCAGCCATTGATATAGTTAATAATTGTATCTGAAATATGCCTGATCTGTTCGTCGTCCAACTCGGTGTGCATCGGGAGTGAAATCACCTCATTTACCAGCAAATTTGTCACTTCAAAATCCTTCTCGTTATATCTTTCGTCCGCGTAAGCCTTCTGAAGGTGTAGCGGAATTGGATAATAAATACCATGTGGGATTCCATTTTCATTCAAATGATCGGACAGGGCATCTCTTCCTCCATTTGTGATCCTGAGCGTATATTGGTGAAATACATGGCAGTCGCACTCCTGGCAAATTCCATCACAATTTTTGGAAGCTTGGGGAGTAATAATATGCTGTTGATCTTCAAATGCTTTTGAATACTTTCTTGCTGCATCCCGGCGTCGGTCACAATAGGTGTCAAGGAGAGGTAGCTTTGCGCTCAGCACAGCCGCCTGGAGTGAGTCGAGCCTGGAATTTACACCTACTACGTCGTGGTGATACCGCTCGTACATTCCATGGTTCACTATTCCTCTAATTGTGTGGGCCAATTCATCATTATCGGTAAATAAAGCTCCTCCATCTCCATAACATCCCAGGTTTTTAGAAGGGAAGAAAGAAGTGGCCCCTATATGGCCTATGGT
>JBPCUI010000147.1:0-4321 GCA_051011235.1 Flavobacteriaceae bacterium | reverse complement strand
GTGGAGAACCTATTAAAGCGCTAGTGTCCAAAGGGAATACATTTAAAATTGAGAATATAGTTAATACAAACCAGCAGTTATATGTGGTTCTCGATAAAGAAATGAACTTTTCACCCAGGCTTGGTATCCCGATTCACGGGATCATTGGGTACGATCTCTTCCGGGATTTCGTCGTAGATATTAATTATCACGCTCAGAGCCTTAAGTTCCACAATCTCAATCATTATAAATCTGAACTAAGCAAAAGGGAACAGAGGCTTCCTATTAGTTTAGTAGGCAGCAAATCATATTTGGACGGTATGGTTATCATGGAGGATAACCGGGAAGTGCCGGTAAAGCTTTTGGTAGATACGGGTAGCGGTGACGCCCTGTGGATGTTCCAGGATCTGGAAAATGGCCTTGGAGTGCCTGAAAAGAACTTTCACGACTACCTCGGTAAGGGTTTGAACGGCCATATATTTGGTAAAAGAACCAAAATTAAGGGGATCAGGATTGGGAAATTTACACTTAATGACGTGAAGGCCGCTTTTCCCGATATGGAATCTTATGCGGCCATAGCCAATTTGGGAGATCGAAACGGCAGCGTTGGTGGGGAGATTTTAAAACGGTTCAATATTGTTTTTAACTATAGGGATAAGGAAATAGTATTGCGAAAAAATGGTCATTTTGGCTCGCCTTTTCACTATAATATGAGTGGTATCGATGTGCAGCATAACGGAGTTCGGTATATCGCTGAGAAAATAAAGGATGCTAAGACGGCATCGGTCGGTACATCGGCATACACTTTTGGTAATGTTCAGCTGATGAGGGAAGACGTTACCCGCCTAAGCCTGGTGCCTGAGATCGTTGTTTCGGGTATTCGTTCAGGAAGCCCGGCAGAAGAAGCTGGGTTAAAAGAAGGAGATATAATACTCGCTATAAACGGCAAAAAAATACACCGCTATAAACTTCAGGAAGTTGTAAAATTACTGAACGAAAAGGAAGGAAAGCGGATTCAGGTATTGATTGAACGTTACAACCGAGATCTGCTGTTCACCTTTGTACTTGAGAACGTACTAAAATAAAAACCCCGGAAGAACCGGGGTTTTTTTATATTGAATACGTCTGTTTAATTAATTATTTTCCATCAGCGGCTTTTACCTCTCCTTTTATTTTCAACACCTTAGTGGGTGTATCTGCATTGGAGATAACCGTTATGGCTTTTCTAATTGGCCCAACTCTATTAGTGTCATACTTAACCTGTATCTCACCCGTATCTCCAGGTAAAATTGGCTCTTCCGGTTTCTTAGGAATTGTACAACCGCAACTCGAACTCACCTTACTAATTATCAGTGGAGTACTACCTGTATTTGTAAATTCAAATACGCGAACTCCATCACTACCTTTTTCAATTAATCCATAGTCCAGCGTCTCGGCTTTGAATTCAATTTTCGCAACATCCTGCGCACTGACACTCAAAGCTAGTAGGCCTATAAATAAAAATAAAATAGATTTTTTCATCATTTTTCAGTTTTGGGTGAATCTCAAATGTAAATGATTTGCTATGAACATCCAAAATTCTTTTGTTATCTACTAACGTTACTTATTTTTGTTTCGTATTTATAATTTGGCAAAATAATAGTGATTATCGCTAGTTTAACATTTTTGGCGATAGTCATTTTTTAATGCCGGTTATAAAAATCAAAAACTATACCAAAAAATGGCCATACCATCTAAATATGAAGCTCAAAAGGTTGAGGATCAATGGTATAAATACTGGATGAAACATGGATATTTCCACTCTAAACCAGATTTACGCGAACCTTATACCATTGTAATACCACCTCCTAATGTGACAGGTGTGCTTCATATGGGTCATATGCTCAACAATACTATTCAAGACGTCCTGATCCGCAGGGCCCGTCTTTTGGGGAAAAATGCCTGTTGGGTACCCGGAACAGATCACGCCTCGATTGCCACAGAGGCCAAGGTGGTAGCCCGCTTAAAGGAAAAGGGGGTCGATAAAAGTGATATTTCCAGAGAAGAATTCCTCAAACACGCCTGGGAATGGAAGAAGGAATTTGGAGATGTAATCCTGGAACAACTTAAAAAACTGGGGTGTTCGTGCGACTGGGACCGGACTAAGTTCACGATGGATAAGGCTATGTCGGATTCCGTGATCAAGGTTTTTGTGAATTTGTTTGAAAAGGGACTTATATACAGGGGTTACCGAATGGTTAATTGGGATCCTGAAGCCAAGACCACGCTTTCAGATGAAGAGGTGATATACGAAGAAAGACAAGGCTTACTTTACTATATTTCTTACGCCATTGAGGATACTGATGAAAAAGTGGTGATTGCTACAACAAGACCTGAAACAATTTTGGGCGATACCGCAATATGTATTCATCCTGATGATGAACGATATAAACATCTCAAGGGGAAAAGGGCAGTAGTTCCGGTTTGTAATCGCAGCATTCCGATAATTGAAGATAACTATGTGGACCTGGAATTTGGAACAGGTTGCCTGAAAGTTACTCCTGCACACGACGAAAATGATAAGGCACTTGGCGAAAAACACAAGCTGGAATTCATTGATATTTTTAACCCTGATGCGACCTTGAATGCAAACGGTCTTCATTACGAAGGTCAGGACAGATTTCTGGCGCGCAAGGCAATTAAAGTCGAATTGGAAGAGTTGGGAGTTTTGGTTAAAACGGAGCCTTATACCAACAAGGTTGGTACTTCAGAGAGGACAAAAGCGGTTATTGAACCCAGGCTGTCCGAACAGTGGTTTTTAAAGATGGACAATTTGGCCCGGCCCGCTGTTGAATCTGTGCTTCATTCACGAGAAATCAAATTCTTTCCGAAGAAATTTGAGAACACATACCGTCATTGGATGGAAAATATCCGGGATTGGAATATTTCCAGGCAATTGTGGTGGGGTCAGCAGATTCCGGCATATTACTACGGAAGTGGGAGCCAGGATTTTGTGGTAGCCGAAAACGCTGCTAAGGCCCTGGAGTTGGCCAGGTCTAAATCGGGGAATTCCGGGTTAACAGCAGTAGCTTTAACACAAGATGAAGATGTATTGGACACCTGGTTTTCGTCCTGGTTATGGCCTATAAGCGTTTTTGGGGGCATATTGGAACCCGAGAATGAAGATATCAAATACTATTATCCCACAAGCGATCTGATCACGGCACCCGATATTCTTTTTTTCTGGGTGGCGCGCATGATCATGGCCGGTTATGAATTCAGAGGATCCAGACCTTTTGATAATGTTTATCTGACGGGCATAGTAAGGGATAAACAGCGAAGGAAAATGTCCAAATCTCTTGGAAATTCCCCTGATGCCCTGGAACTTATCAAGCACTACGGTGCAGACAGTGTTCGTGTAGGCCTGCTTCTAAGTTCTGCGGCTGGGAACGACCTGCTTTTTGACGAATCGCTCTGCCAGCAAGGCAAGAATTTTGCAAACAAGGTGTGGAATGCATTTCGCCTGGTACAAGGTTGGGAAGTGAAGGATATACCTCAGGCCGAAGCGGCGCGATTGGGTCTCGAATGGTACAGAGCTAAATTTGCCAGTACCCTGGCCGAAATTAACGATCATTTTAGCAAATACCGAATTTCAGATGCCCTGATGACCGCTTATAAAATTGTGTGGGATGATTTTTGTTCATGGTTGCTGGAAATTGTAAAACCGGCATATCAAATGCCTATTGATCAAGTATCGCATAAGGAAATTATAGAACTATTCGAGGCGAATCTTAAACTACTACATCCGTTTATGCCTTTCCTGACAGAAGAGATCTGGCAGCGGATTGCAGAACGAAATAAAGACGAAGCCTTAATTGTCGCATCATGGCCCGAATTTCCACAGAATCAACAGGAACTCATTCCGGAATTTGAGTTTTCTGCTTCGGTGATTACGGGTGTCCGGAATATTAGGAAGGATAAAAACATCGCCCAAAAGGAACAGTTGGAACTTCAATTGATCAACAAAGAAAAAGTCGACACAAGGTGGAATGTAGTAATAGAAAAACTCGCAAATCTTAATAAAATTGAATCTATAGAATCGGCGCCGGATGGTGCTATTGCTTTCAGAGTAAAGAGCAACGAGTATTTTGTACCCCTGGAGGGTGCACTTGACCTCGAAGCAGAAATAGAAAAAATAAAAGAAGAGTTGAAGTACACCAGGGGATTTCTCCAATCCGTGGAGAAAAAGCTGGCAAATGAACGCTTTGTTTCCAATGCACCTGAACAGGTGGTAAGCCTGGAGAAGAAAAAAGCGGCCGACGCATTGGCCAAAATTGAAACACTGGAGAAAAGCCTGGCCAAT
>JBPCUI010000146.1:0-5837 GCA_051011235.1 Flavobacteriaceae bacterium | reverse complement strand
AGTGTTTCGTCTGCCCAGTTCACGAATGTAGCATGTGGGTTGTTTATACTCTGTAATGCATCGTACCAAACATGCCCGGCTTTTTCCCAGGCTTTACCTCCTAACATCATGGCGTAAAGGTAAAAGGCGTGATTAGGAATACCGGAGTTGATATGAACTCCTCCATTGTCAAATGAAGTATTTACATAATTGTCCATGTGGAAGGGTTGAGGATCTTTCCCTAAAAGTGTATCATCATAGGCTGTGCCCGGTGCCTTCATGGAACGCAATGCATCGCCGTTAATACCAGGCCCGATGATCTCTGCACCTAAGAGCCAGTCTGCCTTCGATGCTTCCAGATCTTTCTTATACTGCTCTGTTAAACATCCAAAAACATCAGCGAAATGTTCGTTTAACGCACCAGATTGATCCCGGTATACCAGGCCTCCGGAAAATTGAACAACACCATGGCTGAGCTCGTGTCCGATGACAGTTAGTGAGCGGGTTAGCGGCTCAAAGATATCGCCATCTCCATAGGCCATCTGGGATCCATTCCAAAAAGCATTGTCGTAGTCGCGACGATGATGTACCGTAGATTTTAAAGTCATACCGTTACCATCAAGGGAGTCACGTCCGTAAATATCGGCGTACAATTTATAGGTGTCTCCGGAGCCATCATAGGCTTCATCCACCTCTTGATCGCCAGTAGCGGATTCTCCCTCACTTCGAACCAAATCACCAGGAAGGGTGGCCCTTTTCTGACCATCATATATTTTACGATCAGGACTCGGAGCAATACCTGCTGCCATTTCGGCCGCTACCCTGAATCCACCTACTGGTTCGGCATCAATACGCTCCTGACGGAACTCTTTTCCTAATTTCTCCAGGTTTATCGCATTTTTTCTTTGTTTTTCATTACCCCGGGTTTTTATAGATTCCAACATGTGGGGAGGCATAATACAATGTATTGAACAGCGATGTTGATTATGATTTTCTTTATTTTTCATTTCGAATACTGATTAAATATTATATACTTTTTATACGTAGATTGATATAGCAATCTAAGTTGAAATACTCGGCTCAAGAATTTACCGATTTTTATCCGGATAGGAAATCGATTTTGTACGTGTAGTATTATTCTTTATATTAATGGTAGTATTTGCAGTATATATTGATTTCTGTTTACAATTAATTGAAATCTATTATGAATTTCACTTCCCAAAGCACGCATATATTGATTTTACTTACTTTGTGTTTGCTAATTTCAACTACATCCTGTTCAGTTACTGAGGTAGCTGCTTCTGAAGATGCTTCCACTGCTGAAGGGCTCTGTGAAGCTTGTGAAAAAACAACCTGGTCTTTTGCCTGGGGCCTGGTCGAACCAGTTCCTATTGATCCAGACTGCAGAACGGGAACCATGACGAAAGTCCGATCCAGATGGAACCTGGGCTTTGCGCTGATATCAGTTGCAAGCGTAGGAATTGTAATTCCTCAGAGAGTGGAATGGGATTGTGCCCCGGACGACAGGGGTCCGGGAGAAATTCCTGACTAAATCGTAGAAATAAATAAGATTATGCCCAATTATCCACATGGCATTGAGCCTATAAACATCACACAGTTTGAAAACAGGCATCAGAATTTCACACAAATCTTTAAGAATCAGTCGTTTCATCTGGTCAATCCAATGCTCGATAATCGATGGAAAGAATATTTGGCAACCACCAAAAATATTCAATGGCTCATTAAAGAGGCCATTAACAAGGAGTGGAGACTCAGAGCTATGGGAAGAGGGTGGTCCATGAGTAAGGTGGCCGTTGCGAAAGACGGGGTAATCGACACAATGGATTTAAGGAATTACTTCAATATGCGCGATGATCTTTGCCATTCCAGTTTACATTCCACAGCTAGGGTCCCAAATTTGGTGTTTACACAATGCGGGATGTCAATGTTTGCCCTGAACAATAAATTGGAAAAAGAAGGCAGGCCCCGAAGATCTATACGTGCGTCGGGTGCCGCCAATGGTCAAAGCATTGTTGGTGCTTTTTCTACAAACACCCATGGTTCTGCAGTTCGGTATGGGTCTGTACACGATCAGGTTGTTGGACTACACATTGTGACAGGACCAGATGAACATGTCTGGATCGAACGCAATTCTAATCCTATTGTTTCTCATAAATTTATTACCAACCTCAGTGCAAAATTGCTAAGAAGCGACGATCTTTTTAATGCTGCCATTATTAGTTTTGGCAGCTTTGGATTTATACATGGCGTAATGCTGGAAACCCAGCCAATCTGTCTGTTAAAGGAATATAAAAAGAAAGACATTGCCTATGATGCGGTCATGAAGGAATTTCTTGCCAATATGAATTTCGATCTTATTAGAGACAGATTACCTGGCCCTTATAGGACACCTGGTCACAAGCTCTATCATTTTGAATTGGGTTTTAATCCGCATAGATTCGAAAATGATAATCCTCAAAAAGGATTCTTTATGCGGGTGATGTATCAGACACCATATCGAGAAGACTATAAGCGCAAAGAAGCATCCACAAGATTTCAATATGGCGAGAGCACTTTTGGAGTATTGCAAACCATCCTGGATCTTCTGGGCAATGCTGCTGAACATGTGATTCCCAGCTTAGTAAATACGCTATATCCATTGGCCTATGCTGAGACAGAACCTGTTGAGGGTACTTTTGGTGAACACTTTGGTGTAACTCGTGTGAGAGGGAAGGCTAGTAGTTTTGCTCTTGGGATGGATATTTCGGATTGTACAAAAGTGTTGGAAATTGTAGTGGAGACGAATAAGACTCAACCATTTCCCGGAGTTACGGCAATGAGGTTTGTCAAAGGAACAAAAGCTACGCTAGGATTTACGAGATTTCCAATCACATGTGTAATGGAACTAGACGCAATGGATTGTAATGCAGCCAGGGCTTTTTATAAAACGATTTTGTCCAGGCTTGAAAGTGAAGGTATTCCTCATACGCTTCATTGGGGAAAAGTTAATTATATGATTGATTCCGGAAAACTGAATGAAATGTACGGTGACAATGTAAATAAGTGGAAAGATGCCAGAAATAGTTTATTGGAACCTGAAGTTCAGGAAGTTTTTAATAATCAATTTATGGATCGTTGTGGACTTAGTGATCCTGCATTCATTATTTAATAAAAATAATTCCATATAAAACGCCAACACCTGCCGACCCTTAAAGGAGAAGAATTTGTTAGAGATCGGGCCTCAATCAGATATCAAATGTGAGGGCAATTTCGCTATTTCTTCGCAACCCAGCTGTTCCATTACTTGCCTAAGTTGCGCTTCCAGTAAACCTGCCATATGATTACCGCCAGCCGATCCGAGTGCAGCCACGCTGTACATAAAAGCCCGACCAAGAAAAGTAAATTTGGCTCCGGCAGCCAGTGCCCGCGCAATATCTGGCCCTGAACGCAAGCCACTGTCCATCATAAGGGTGGTCTGATCGCCGTATTTCTCCACAAGTCTTAATAACGACTTCACCGAAGCTTCACCGGCATCTAATTGGCGGCCCCCGTGATTTGAAATTACCATGCCGTCCAAACCAAGGCGCATAGCCATTTCGGCATCTTTTTCACCTGCCACACCTTTTAAAATGAGTTTCCCTTTCCATTGATCCCGGATGGCAGCGATTTTGTCATAATTCATTCTTTTGTCAAAGACCTGGTTCATAAAAGATCCGAGTTTAGAAAGATTTAGATTTTTTGGCATATAAGGCATCAGATTGGCAAAATGAGGTTTCCCGTAGCGCAAAGAATTATATGTCCATCGAGGTCGTGCGAACATCTCAATGATATTCTGATAGGTCATTTTTGGCGGCATGGAAAGTCCTACGCGAATCTCTCTGGGTCTGAAACCATAACTGGGAGTATCGCAAAGCAATACAAGAACCGGACATCCTGCCGCATCAGCCCTCTTAATCAGATCATTCTTTATATTATTATCTGCCGGGTGATATAATTGAAACCATGCAGTCCCTTCGGTCAGTTCACTGATGCGTTCAATAGAACTGGTAGCCACGGTGCTCAAGACAAATGGGATTTTGTTCTTAAATGCAGTCCTGGCAAGAATCTCTGAAGCATTTGGCCATATGAGGCCCTGTAATCCTAAAGGGGCAATGCCATATGGGGCATTATAGGGAATACCGAGAATTTCAGTAGTAAGGTTGGCCCCATGGAAATCATCCAGGTAATTCGGCTCCAATTCAATTTCACGCAATGCCGTGGTATTCTTGTTCTTGTTGACCTCTTCATTGCAACCGCCATCGAGGTATTCAAAAGCAAAGCCTGGAATTCGTTGTCTCGCCCTGCGGATCAAATCATTGACCGATGGATAATTGGTATTGAATTTAATTTCCGTGGCATATCGCATATTGGCATAATTTGACTTTCATTCAATCTTCTGACAAAAAGTACAGAATCTGGCTGAAACCCTACTAAAAATACTTAAATCCAATGGTAATTTAACACAGCTTGGCGCTTTATTGTCTGCTATAACCCCATAAATTATCTGTAAAAAATTATAACTTTAGATTTCCATTTCCAAGCAGATAATCTTTGTATAGCATTGTAGACATAGAAACCACGGGTAACGGGATCGTGGGCAACAAGATCACCGAGATATCCATCTTTAAGTTCAACGGGAAGGAGATTGTCGATGAATATACCACTTTGGTTAACCCGGAATGTGAAATCCCTTACTTCATTACCGGTCTAACGGGCATAGACGACCAAATGGTACGCAATGCACCCACGATTAGCGAAATTGGTCCGTTAATTGCCGAATTTACAAAGGATCAGATCTTTGTAGCACATAGTGTAAATTTCGATTATCACGTAATAAAGAACGAATTCAAGACCCTGGGAACCCCGTTTATCCGCAAGAAGCTGTGTACTGTTAGATTATCCAGAAGACTATTTCCCGGACTGGGTTCCTATAGCCTGGGTAAATTGTGTTCTTCTATGGATATACCCCTCCAAAACAGACACCGGGCCCGCGGAGATGCACATGCTACTGTACTTTTATTCCGAAAAATTCTGCAAGCTGAAAATTCGGATACAATAATTAAGACTTTTTTGAACGCCCGTTCACAAGAAGCAACCCTACCTCCTGCCCTTTCACGGGAAATGTACGATAACCTTTCTTCGAAGAGCGGCGTCTATTTTTTTAAGGATAAGAAGGGTACAATTATTTATATCGGGAAAGCGAAGAACATAAAAAGGAGGACCCTGGGGCATTTTTACGATAAAAGTACTCGCGAGATCGAATTGTGCAAAGAAACAGCATCCATAGACTTTGAATTAGCAGGAAGTGAATTAGTGGCTCTGCTTATGGAATCGGCCGCGATTAAACATCATTTTCCCAAATACAACCGTGCACAGAAAAGGAATCTGCCAGCCTATGGTATATTTTCCTATACAGACCGGAATGGAGTACTTCACCTGGGATACAACCGTATTAAATCGTTGCCAGCCCACTATACCGCATTTTACAATACTACAGATTGTCGCCTTTATTTGGAAGAATTGTGCAGCTTGTATAAACTCTGCCCTAAATACTGTCATCTCCAGGAGAATGTAGTGCATTGTTCGCATTTCAGGATCCCTCAATGCGAAGGAATCTGCCGGGAAACCGAAACAGTAACCGCCTATAATGAAAAAGTAAACAAGGCGATTGCTTACATGCTTTCCGGTAAAAGCAACTACCTTATAAAAGAAAAAGGCAGAGATGCTACTGAGGATGCAATTGTGCTGGTACAAGACGGCAAATATGCAGGATACGGATTTATCTCCAAGAGCGCAGAGATCAAATCATTAAATGATGC
>JBPCUI010000145.1:0-4574 GCA_051011235.1 Flavobacteriaceae bacterium | reverse complement strand
GCGAAACCCGGGTGAACTCTTAGCAGACGATCCTGGTTTCTGTATTATCTCTTGATTCATTTGTGTATGGAAGTAAAGATCTGTAATTCAAAACAGGAAGTGGCCGGAAGATTTTCAAATTACTTCTATGAATTTGTAAAAAACAGAGAAGAAGTTCATATTGCTCTCTCCGGAGGAAGTACACCAAAAATTGTATTTGAGGAACTAGCTTCCAATTTCAAAGACAAAATTTTATGGGACCGTGTTCACCTGTACTGGGGTGATGAGCGTTGTGTTCCACCCGAAGATGACCAGAGCAATTATAAAATGACAATGGACCATCTATTGAGCAGGATTGATATACCCAAATCCAACATTCACCGAATCAAAGGCGAGAATGAGCCCGAAGTTGAGGCCGTGGCTTACGCGGTTATGCTGGAAAATAATTTACCCCGTCGCAATGATTTGCCGCAATTTGACCTCGTAATACTGGGTATGGGCGACGACGGTCACACGGTTTCCATATTCCCTCATCAGATCGGCCTCTGGTATTCCGACAGACTTTGTGAGGTTGCCAGGCATCCCTTAACCGGACAGCAGCGGATAACAATAACAGGATCTGTAATTAATAATTCAGATGAGGTTGTTTTTTTAGTAACCGGTGATTCGAAGGCAGAAAAGATCAGAGAAATAATGATGGAAGAAGGTGAGTTTGAATTGTATCCGGCCAATTTGGTCGCACCAGAAAGTGGCTCTTTAACCTGGTTTCTGGATGTTGATGCTGCCGGTCAATTGCCAATAAACTAATCTTATTGATCAAACGCCACTAATAAGAAGGCCTTATTTACAGCTCTAGGCTACTGTGCTCCTCATCGATATCACTTTCTTCAGCGCGTTTTAAGATGGGGTCTGGAATTGCTTTCTTGGCCTTGGCTCCCATTTTTTTAAGGTTTTCTACGCGGGATATAAGATTGCCATGACCCTTATAGAGTTTTTTCATGGCCTCTTCGTATTCTCCTTTAGCCGCATCCATTTTAGTGCCCACCTTTGTGAGATCTGCAATGAATCCTTCAAATTTGTCATAGAGTGCACCTGCCTGCCGAGCTATCTCAATGGCATTCCGCTGCTGTTTTTCATTACTCCACATGCTATCTATAGTTCGAAGTGTGGCAAGCAATGTAGTTGGTGTAACAATGACAATATTTTGTTCAAACGCCTTGTTGTAAAGACTACTGTCGTTGTTTAAGGCAATGGCAAAGGCCGGCTCAATTGGTATAAACATCAACACAAAATCCGGACTTTCCATTTCATATAAATCCTCGTATTTCTTGGAAGATAGCTGCTCCACATGCTTCTTTAAAGAGGTCAGGTGATTCTTAAGATGGGACGAGCTTTCTTCGTCTTCAGCGTTTATATAGCGCTCGTAGTCTGTTAGAGACACTTTTGAATCAATAACCATTTTCTTGCCGTCGGGCAGGTTTATGATCACATCCGGCAATACACGGCTACCATCCTTTTTCAAAAAACTCTGCTGCACAGTGTACTCGCGGTCTTTTTCCAATCCTGATTTTTCCAGGACGCGTTCGAGGACCAATTCTCCCCAGTTACCCTGGATTTTGCTATCGCCCTTAAGTGCGCGGGTTAGGTTTAGCGCTTCCTTAGACATTTGTTCGTTTAATTCCTTTAGTCCAAATATCTGTTGCCTCAGCGCTGCGTGGTAGTCAATACTCTCCTTATGTGTCTTTTCAACCTTGTCTTCAAAAGTCTTTATTTTCTCCTTTAGGGGGTTCAAAATATTTTCCAGATTCTCCTTGTTCTGTTTGGTGAACTTATTGCTTTTTTCCTCGAGGATCTTGTTTGCGAGATTTTCGAATTCTTTGGTAAATTTTTCCTGGATTTTGTTTATTTCTGTTTTCTGCTCCTCATTTCTTTCCTTAAGATTTTCCATATCCACTTCATAGCGTGTAAGTCTGTGACCCAATAATTCTTTATCGGACCTGAGTTGATCTTTTTCTTTTTTTTCGAACTCAATTTGCTGTTCCAGCTGTTGAAGTCTCTGAGACAGGAATTTTTCCTGTTGCTCCAGTGTGGATTGCTTAGATTTAACCTTTAAATTACGGATGTAATTACCTAAAAAATAGCCAATTAACAAAAAAGAAATGGCAGTGATTAAATATATGAATACAGCGTCCATACCTATAGATCTAGATTTTATAAAGATACGTTTTTAAGACGAATCTTAAGTTCCTGATGGCATTTACTTATTTACCTTAAAGGAAGCAGATTGAGGGTCGAATCGTATGGTGTCTTCAGGGAATAGCTTGCTAAAACGTTCAGATTTAATCAGTTCTTGTGGTGCCCCGAAGAAGTTTTCTCGCTTTTCCAGGATCATTATTTTGTCGCATAATTGAATGGCTAAATCAATTTCATGAGTGGTATAGAGAACTATTTTGCCGGTATGATGGGCAATGGATTGCAGTATTTTTAATATTTGCACCTTGTGATACAGATCCAGATGCGTAGTTGGCTCGTCTAATAAAATGATTTGGGTGTCCTGGGCTAAAGCACGGGCAATCATTACTTTTTGTAGCTGTCCGTCACTTAATTCATAGCATTTCTTATTACTCAATTTGCTCAACCCAACCAATTTAATAGCCTCCTGGATCTTGTTTGCATCTTTTCCGGACAGCGTACCTATCCAGTTAGTATAGGGGTGTCTTCCCAGGCTTATAAGCTGTTGTACCGTCAGATTCTTTGAGACCAGCGGATCAGTCAATACCACACTGAGTTCCATCGCCCAATCTTTGCTTTTGTAGTTTTCAATTGCTATTTCGTTCACTGTAATGGATCCCGCGAGTTTGGATTGTACCCTTCCCAGGGTTCTGAGTAAGGTAGATTTGCCAATCCCATTCACGCCCACGATTGCAGCCATTTCGCCCTCGGATATTCGGAATGAAATGTCCTTCGACACAGAAATTTTGCCTTTATGAGACATATAACCTACTTCGAGGTCTTTGGTTTCAAGCATGATAGATAATATGGGATGAAAATAACGTATTTAGGGCGTAATCTAAAAGATTGCAAGAGATTAGCAATGAGGTACCTCAGACTCAAAAGATCATTCTCTTTTTCCTCATGAGCAACCAAATTACAACCGGCGCCCCGATTATAGAAGTAATAGCGTTGATGGGCAAGACATAAGCAGACATTGGTAATTGTGCCAGGGTATCGCATAGCAATAAAAGGATGGCGCCGTAAATCAATACAGCCGGCAACAATACCTTGTGGTCTGTAGTGTTAAAAATTTGTCTGGTAAGATGGGGTACAGCCAGGCCGATAAATGCTATGGGTCCGGCAAAGGCAGTAACGGATCCGGCCAGTATGCCGGTGGCGATTATTATGATATAGCGCGATTGCTTGATCTTTACGCCCATACTTATGGCATATTGTTCCCCGAGCAGCAAGGCATTTAGAGATTTAAGACTTAGAATAGTCAACAGAATGCCAACAAGGGTGGCGGCTAAGAGTAGAAGTAATTGCATCCATGAAAGATTACCTACCGTTCCAAACGACCAAAAAATATATTGCTGCAGCTGCTCTGCATTGGTAAAATATGACAGAACTGTAACGATTGCTGCGGTGATGCTGCCAAACATTAGTCCAATGATCAGCAGCGCCATGGAATCCTTGACTCTTGAGGCTACCATTACCACAATTAATAATACCAGTAAACTTCCGAGACTGGAAGCAAGCGCAAGTGAGATATCATTGATGAATCCATAGGTAAGCCATCCACTCATCAGGGAGGAACCCATAATTAAGAAGGCAGCGCCAAGACTCGCCCCCGAACTGATACCCAGGACAAAAGGCCCTGCTAACGGATTTCTGAATAAGGTCTGCATAAGAAGACCGCTTAGCGAAAGAGCGCTTCCGATGAGTATCGCCGTCAGTGCTTTGGGAATTCTGTAGTTCCAAATAATATATGACCATGATTCCCTGCTGGTCTCACCACCAACAATGGCAGTTAGGATCTCATCCAACGGGATCGACACAGAGCCCAGCCCGATATTGATGGCAATACACAGGAGCAATAGTATGCTCAACATGACAAAAGGGAGGTAGTATTTCTTTTTTTCAGTCAATTATTCCAATGGTTTAAAAAAATACGGTTCATAATCGGGGATAAGATCCGGATGAAAAATATAAATAAGATCGCTCAAGACAATATCAGGCCTGCTTGGAGCTAGTTCGTAATAAAGCAGTCCACCTGTAGATCCCCGGGTAGCGGCGAAGGTGAATACTTTTTTTTCCTTAAATGGTTTAAAATTTTGGTAGTGCATATTTGCTTCCAACATTTCCCTATACGAAGTAAATTGAGAAGGGGAAATCCAATAATCTGCTCTATCTCCCTTATTCAATACGCTTTCAAGACTCATATTCAGGCTACCGGTACCCTCCGTATCCTTCCATAAATAATCGGCGTTGGCATCCTCGATGAATTTCGCAGCCCAACTCTCTCCGGCAGGCAGATACCAAACGTCTTTGTAAAGCGCACCGCTTAATACAGTAGGCATTTGGCGGCTGGATTGCGCCAA
>JBPCUI010000144.1:0-3851 GCA_051011235.1 Flavobacteriaceae bacterium | reverse complement strand
GGGTTACGATGAGACATGTTTCATCAGCAACCTACCATGATGAGCCCTGGACGTATTTGCCTCCTCTGCACATAATTAATTGACTGTTGAATCAGAACCAGTTTATAAGACGGGAAAGTCACCTTACTCGCCGACAGACCTTCCTGCCAAATGATTAAAGAACGCCATACCAGCTGCAGAATGGTGGCATAAAGAGTATTTCTCATAACCCTAAACCTTTGATGCCACCGTTTGCCAGATCACCTATCTTATCTTCTTCGCTGAATAAGGTAGTTATTTAAATGATTTCATTAAATCAAAAGCAATTATTCTCTGTAATAACAATATTTATAGTTGTCATAGTTATCACTTTAGGGTTCAGTACTTATTTTTATTTACTAATGAGCCCTTTAAACAGGATTGGCACGCGAATAGAAGGAGATCTACTTTTTGAAGGTGATAAAGAAGTGGGATTTATTGCCTCGAAAAACTCGTCTTCTCATATTGTCCATATTAACAAAGGTCAAGACTACTATGTGTATACCGATAAACAAGGGGCGAGAAGGAACCACAGTAATTTCGAATCACCTGAGAAAGTGGACATCTTAGGAATCGGAGGGTCTTTTACGTGGGGACACGGAATACAAAATGAAAATACTTTTTTAGAAGTCCTCGGAAACAGTTTAGATGTTTCAGTAACCAATTTCGCATTGGCCAGTTATGGAACCCTCCAATCGCTTCAACTTCTTGAACGAAATATTCGCCTTAATCCGAAAGTAATTATCTATGGATTCATATCAGATCATATAAAGCGCAATCTGAAAGCATGTGCTCCATCAATATCTCCCTTTTGCAGATAGGTATCCTATGTGGACTTTGACAAACAAGACAATCCCTACATTCATCCCCCAAAAGGCGAATATTCAAAAAAATTTTATGGAAGGTTTCATGAGGAGGTTATTGATAATCCATCCATATTCGGCAACATTTCATGGGGAATGAAACTTTTTACTTACAAATTGATGGGCAAAAAAAGATTCTCTTATTTAAAAGACGATTTTCATAAAACCAAAAGTCTGATATATCTTGTGAATAGGATGCACCATATTGCAAAGAAAATAAATGCGGCCCTTATCATTTTGTTCATTCCTCCTTTAGAGAGGGAAGGCAACAGGCAGCCGCCACAAGAACTACTACAGTCTCTGAATAAAGATATTATTTTTATTAATTTTGGGGATATCATAAAGCAATATTACAGAGACCCGACGAAGCCATTGCTAAGATTTAAAAATGATGGTCACCCAAACGAATTAGCACATAAAATAATGGCAAAAGAAATAAAGACAGCTTTAAAAAAGAAAAAAATGTTCTGATTAGTTTAGACTTGTTAATATCCGCATTTTATTCAGAAAGAGTTCCTGCCTGGGAGTAAAGAGGAATCTTTATAGGGGTAAGATTTTTTGGTTAACTCGGATGGCAAAAAGTAGTCAACGCTGGATTGAGTAAGAGATTCAGAAGTCAGGCACATTCTTTCGATAGACGTTTCAGAACATCGGCAACCATTGCCACATGTTCTTCTGGCATTCTTGGGTAAAAAGGGAGAGAAATTGTACAGTTACCAATGTGTTTAGCTACAGGAAAATCACCAGGCTGGAAACCAAACATTTTTTTAAAAAAGGTGAGAAGATGGAGAGCTCGATAATTCACCACCACCCCTATCCCAGCTTCCTGTAGTCCGTTTATGATAAAGTCTCTAAGTTTTTGGGTCACCCAGATGGGGTAAAGGTGGCGGGCATGGTGAACACCCTGTAACGTTTTTGGGAATGTGATGTGTGAAACCCCCGCGAGCAAGGACTCATAACGTTTTGCCAAAGTGTCACGCCTATCCCGATTCATTTCCATGCGATCTAATTGTGGCAGCAATAAAGCTGCCTGAATATTGCTCATATTGTATTTCCATCCAAGGATTTCCATATCCCAGTGCTGATAGCCTTCACGATGCCTATCTGCTGCAGTTTTGTTCATTCCATGAATGCTCAATAGACGAAGCTTCTCCGCCAAAGCATCATTATCAGTGACCAAGGCTCCACCCTCTCCACTGGTAATACTTTTTGTGGCATAAAATGAAAAACAGACGGTATCAGCAATCTCACCTGGGCGAACTCCATCTCGTTTTCCCTCAATGCAATGTGCGGCATCTTCAATAATCTTAAGGCCATGGGTATCAGCAATTTTTCGAATAGCCCGCATATCACACATCTGGCCATAAAGATGCACAGGTATAATAGCTTTGGTGCGCGGCGAAAGTGCAGCTTCAATTTGCTTGGCATCTAAGTTACCCGTTTCTGGCTCAACATCCACAAAGACCGGCTTCGCACCCGCCTCCAAAATTGCCGTGGCCGTGGCCACAAACGTCAAGGGTGTGGTGATGACTTCGTCTCCTTGACCAATACCAAGTGCCAACAAAGATAAGTGCAGGGCTCCCGTGCAACTGTTCACAGCCACAGCATGGCGGCGACCAAGATACTCCTCTAAACCACGTTCGAATTTCGCTACAGTCTCTCCCGTCGTGAGAATTGGTCCAGCTAACACCTTAGCGACAGCATCCACTTCAGCTTGTCCTAGGTCATGTTGGAAAAATGGAATCTTGTGCATCAATGCAGTTCTCGTTTACCCGACGCGGTAATAATAGGAATATGCCGCATCCACACCTGGGGACGCCACCAGTCCTCATGGTCTCTATACCATTGGATCGTATGGTCCAGACCTTGTTCGAAAGACACACGGGGCTGCCACCCTAAAATCGTTTTGGCCTTCGATGCATCGCAGGTGTGCCGAAACACCTGCCCCGGGCGTTCGCCAACAAACTGAATGGGACTTTTCAAGGGTTGCATGGCATTCTGCACCGCCTTGGCAATGTCAAGTAAATTGATGTGCCGCCCTGAGCCCAAATTGATGGCCTCCCCAATCACTTTGTCACGCTCAATGTGTAAAATCCGATCCAGGGCCTCACAATGATCCTGCACAAAAAGCCAATCTCTGGCGGCCGACCCATCCCCATGAACCGTCAGTGGCTCACCTGAGAGACAACTCGTAATAAACCGTGGAACGGCTTTTTCTAAATGTTGGTAGGGCCCGAAATTGTTGAAGGGCCGCACAATAATCGCCGGCAGTCCATAGGTGGCCCAATAGGAATAGACCAATCGATCCGCCCCACATGTAGCCGAAGCATAGGGACTCATCGGAAGGAGCGGATGCTGCTCATCCATTTTTTCAGACATGGCCGACCCGTAAACTTCTGAAGTGGAAATATGAATGAACCGCTCTAAGGTCTCATTGTACTTCAAGATCGCATTGGCCACCACTTGGGTGCCCAGGACATCGGTCTCAAAGAACAGGTAGTTATCATAAATGGAGCGCGTCACGTGGGATTCGGCCGCAAAATGGACGACCACATCTGACTGCGAAACAAGAGTATCGACCAGTTCTCCATTTCTCACATTCCCATACCAAAAAGCCAGGCGTTCATCTGACCCATCGTTAATGTCGACAGGAAGATTTTTCACGTTGCCCGCGTAGGTGAGGGCATCCAAAACGATGAAACGATAGGCCGAATATTTGTCATACAGATACCGGACAAAATTACTTCCAATAAAGCCGGCTCCTCCGGTAATCAAAATGGTTTTCACAGTGCCTCCTGTTCCAAACACCTGGACAAAATAGCCGGGCTTTCTTCCCCGCAATTTAGCAAGAGATCGAGCGCGGACAAGTGGGAAAGGAATTCCCCATGCTGCTGTGGGTAGACCGGATGCTGGAAGGCCTGCCACTGTACCGCAATTCCCTGGCACGCAAACAAGTTGACGTTCAAATAG
>JBPCUI010000143.1:0-4328 GCA_051011235.1 Flavobacteriaceae bacterium | reverse complement strand
TTCCCATAAGCGAAAGTTTTAAGATAGTTTTGAATACCTCTTTTAAAGGCCAAATCGCCCATCTTATCTCTGAGCATCACAAGGGCCCAGGCGCCTTTTTCATAAAACGTAAGACTGCTGGCACCGGGATCTGTCAGTGATTCTCCTTCTTCATTGTCTAATGCTTCAGCACTCTCCAGTAATTTCCAATGGTAATAATCATCGCCAAATAACTCTTTACGGGCCAATAACGAATAATAAGTTGCGAAGCCTTCGTGCAACCAATGGTCCTTCCCTCCTATTTCGGTCACCAGGTTGCCAAACCACTGGTGGGCCATTTCATGAGCATTTATTTCAACATAGTTTTTATCCTGAAATGCAAGCGAATCTATTAGATAGCTATCGGAGAAAATAGTTGTGCCTGTATTCTCCATCCCGGCATAAAGAAAGTCCCTGGCAGGTACTTGCTTGTAATTCTGCCACGGATAAGGAATACCTATTTCTTCTTCAAGAAAATTCATGATCTCAGGAGTATATCGATAGGTAGGTTCCGTAGTAGCCTGCCTATTTTTATAAGAATATCTTAACAATGGAATACCCGACTTAGAATATAAGGTGTCTTTTTCATAACGCCCGGCTGCAAAAGCAAGGAGATAACTACTCATGGGTTTCACCATGGTGTATTTCCAAATTCTTAGCGAATCCTTTAATTGAGTTCCCACAAGATCACCGTTGGCCACCACTTCATATGTGCTGTCAAATGAAATTTCCAGGTTGAAAGTCAGTTTTTCACTCATATCATCGAAACTGGGTACCCAATGACTTGAATACTTACCCTGCCCCTGGGTCCAGACTTGATTATTTTCCGGGTCATTATCATGCCAGCCAATGAAATACACAGCTTTTTTGGGAGATACACCATAAATAATATTCAGTCTATACGATCTGCCGGCTTTGAATTTTCTATAGATCGAAATTGAGTTGTTCTTATAAGTAAACTCAGTTTTCTTGCCATTGATCGTTACCTGGTTTATAAGGAGTTCGCGCGCATCCACAACGACAGAATCAGTAGTGACTTCGGCCGCAAACAAATATTCCACCCGGCCATCTATGTACTCGTTATCCGGCTCTATACGGATCTGTATTGTCCCTGATTTGAAGTCTATTCCCTGCTGAGCCTGCATAGAAAATGAGATCAGCGCAAATAGTATGATTGGATATCGGAGGATATGCATAAAACTAATCGTTCATAAGCTATGCCAAATTTAGCATTTTGGAAAATTGCAGTTGTATATGCTATAAACTAATTTAGTCAGATGAATGCAAATTTTCTTCAAACTCCCATTACTTATTTAAAAGGCGTTGGTCCGGGACGGGCAGAATTACTGGGAACTGAATTAAGTGTTCGTACATACGCCGATCTTCTTCATATAATCCCCAACCGTTACATTGACAAAACCCGCTATTACAAAATAAATGAATTAGAGCGAACACAGGCCGACGTACAAATAGTGGGTGTAATAACAGATCTGAAGACCATTCAGCAAAAGACGGGTAAACGTTTAGTGGCGCAATTCGAAGATGCTACGGGGCGCATGGAGTTGGTTTGGTTCAGAGGCCAGAAATGGATAGCTCAACAACTCAAACTGAAGAAAGAATATGTGATTTTTGGTCGGGCTAATTGGTTTAACGGCAAATATTCCATACCCCATCCGGAAATGGAATTGTTGGAGGAGCATCAAAAAAGCCTGCGATCTGCTATGCAACCCGTATATCCCTCCACCGAAAAACTGAGTGCGAAAGGTGTTACGAACCGGGTGATGATAAAATTGCTGCAGCAGCTATTCCTGGAATCGAAAAACGCTTTTGCTGAAACTCTATCGGACGATTTATTGGGCAGCCTCAAACTAATGGACAAGTCAAAAGCCCTTTTCAATATTCATTTTCCACAAAGCCAGGAATTATTGGCGAAAGCAAAATTTCGACTAAAATTTGAAGAACTGTTTTATATACAGTTGCAATTGATCAGTAAAAATCTATTGCGGAAACAAAAGATCAAAGGACTTCCGTTTGAGATCGTGGGTCAGCTTTTCAATTCCTTCTACACTGAAAAGTTACCGTTTCCACTTACCAATGCACAAAAAAAGGTAATTAAAGAGATCCGGGCAGATCTGGGCAGTAAAGCACAGATGAACCGGCTGCTTCAGGGAGATGTGGGGTCCGGTAAAACTATTGTAGCACTTATGTCGATGCTTTTGGCAATTGATAATGGGTTTCAGGCGTGCCTTATGGCCCCAACCGAAATATTGGCCACCCAACATTACAATAGCCTGAAAGAACTTCTGGGGAGTCTGCCCGTAGTAATTACCTTGCTTACCGGGTCGACTAATAAATCAGACCGTAAAATTATTCATCAAAACCTGGAAAATGGCAATCTGAATATACTGATAGGAACCCACGCGGTCCTCGAGGAAAAAGTACAATTTAAGAATCTCGGATTGGCCATTGTAGACGAACAGCACCGATTCGGTGTAGCTCAGCGGTCGAAACTTTGGCGTAAAAATGAAATCCCTCCTCACATTCTGGTCATGACCGCCACGCCAATCCCCAGGACTTTGGCCATGAGCCTTTATGGCGACCTGGATATTTCTGTAATTGATGAACTTCCGCCGGGAAGAAAACCTGTTAAAACAGTGCACCGCAAAGACAAACACCGACTAAATGTCTTCAAGTTTATAAGAGAGGAGATCGGGAAAGGGAGGCAGATCTACGTGGTTTATCCCTTAATAAGAGAATCGGAGGCACTTGATTACAAAGATCTCATGGACGGATATGAAAGTCTGGTTCGCGAATTTCCTTTGCCTGAGTTCCAAATTTCCATTGTTCATGGCAAAATGAAGGCTGAAGATAAAGAGTACGAAATGCAGCGGTTTATTCAAGGACAAACACAGATCATGGTGGCCACCACAGTTATCGAAGTAGGCGTGAATATTCCAAATGCCTCTGTAATGATCGTTGAAAGTGCCGAGCGCTTTGGTCTAAGCCAGTTACATCAGCTGCGAGGGCGGGTAGGTCGTGGAGCAGATCAAAGCTTTTGTATATTAATGACTGGCGAAAAGATGACTTCAGAAGCACTGACAAGGCTGTCCACAATGGTTAATACAAACGATGGCTTTGAGATAGCAGAAGTGGACCTGAAGTTGCGTGGCCCCGGCGATCTTATGGGTACGCAGCAAAGCGGCTTGCTGAATCTCAAAATCGCAGACCTGGTAAAAGACAACGATATCTTAAAGACCGCTCGATTCTATGCACAGAATACGCTACGGGAGGATCCACGCCTGGAATTACCTAAAAATGTGGTGCTGGCCCGGACTTACTCGCGGATCATGAAGCAGAAGGATATCTGGACTTATATCAGTTAAAAGCAAAAAGAAGACCGGATAGTTAATCCGGTCCTCCAAATGTATAATGAGCGTTATATTCCTTAATTAATTGCCTCTCCATTTTCCGCTTTAGTCAGGTTGGCCGCTACCCTATCCTTGTTAACTTGTGCCGGCGCATTTTCGTGAGCCAGCTTTAAGTATTTAACGGTATTCTTGTGATCGCCTTTGGCGGAATACGCTCTGGCAAGACCATAATTCACTGGCCATTCTCCTTTGTTGTTTTTGGCATTCCACTGAAATACTTCCATGGCCTTATCGTGCTGGCCCTGTCCTATAAGCTGACGGCCATATCCGTGAACCTGGAACACCGTACCCATGGGCAATGCTTCATCCATCAAGGCAGTTGAACCGGCTGTATTTCCCTGCTTGGCCAGGATCTGTGCTTTAATACTTAAATTATTAAAAGTTTTCTGGCTGAAAAATTGCCCTTCAATAGCGGCATTTACCCAACCCAGAGCTTCTTCTAAATCGCCCTCATTATTTAGTGCAAAATTTGCAGCTTGTTCCCAGGATTGTCTGTTAAAGCCAGGAGTATCCTGAAGTTTTTGACGTATATCTGTCAATACGATAGCGGTTACGTCTGTCCCGACTTTAAATGGCACTTGTTTTTTCTCCCAATTTAAGGCAGCAATAGCCGATGTAGCATCAACCCCATCAAAGGAATAAGTCAATTGCTCCACGTGTGGAATATCATTCATAGACACATCGACGCGCAAGGCATCTTCTGCGGGATCGTAAAAATAACTTCCCCAGGCTCCGTGGTTATTCGAGAAAATAACTGTTGCATTGTTGTCTTCATTAATGATCATATGAAGTCCATATTTTCCGGCTTTCAAAGCCTGGCCTTCTACAGTTACATCGTCGCTGAACTTAATAATTGTATTTTCATTTGCCCCTGCTCTCCAG
>JBPCUI010000142.1:0-3699 GCA_051011235.1 Flavobacteriaceae bacterium | reverse complement strand
GGTTTGGCCTGGAGCATAGGTAAAATAGAATTTGGCACCAACCTTAATATACCGTTTATCAACCTGAACTCCAATGCCCGCTTAAAATATGAGGAGTTTGTTATTGGGATTAGTCCGGAAGAAGATTTTTTTGGATTCGCAGATATAAACGATCTTCAGAATACCCGGAGAACGGCAGCAAGTATTGATGTAGGAACCGGTATACCTATTGGGAAATCAAAATTGCATCTAAAAGGCAGCTGGTATTCCGGAGTAAAGCGATATGAAAGGATTACAGTTCCGGAGATAGAAACCAAAATAGATGATTTTTTATCAGAACCTTTTTTAGAGGAGTTCAGATCCGTGGTTAACTTCGGTGCTGGTGCAAATATTTATATTTCAGAATCCGTTAAATTCATCACCAGCTTCACCTCAGACTATAGAGCGACCGTTGCCAGCGTGAACTTGTTCGACGTTGTCAATGAAGGGGAGGACGAAGTTAATATCTTTAACAACTTTTGGCATTATGGTTTCGGCACCGATCTGACTTTGAAGTGGGGGCATATTGTACTTGGAGCCACTTATTCCACGACCACGAGTCGGATCCGGGAAGAAACTGATATACCGGACGATATACCCGAGGATGAGGTGTCTGATGTTTTTACCGACATTAAATATGAACGATGGCGATTTGTCCTGGGTCTTGAGATTCCTTTACTACAAGGTAAATTGAAGAGTTTAGAAAACGATTGAAATAACTGAACGAATTTGCTAACTAACAAGCACTAAAACAATATGGACCCGTTATGGATTTTGCTGGCATTCTTTCTTGGATTTACAGTCTACCGGGTGGGCTTACCTCCACTGGTAGGTTATCTGATCGCAGGTTTTGTACTTCAGTCTTTTGGTGTTGTGGGCGGTCCTGCTCTGGACGAAGTGGCCGATCTGGGAGTCATGTTACTACTGTTCACTATTGGACTGAAACTGAATCTTCGCAGTCTTTTAAAACCTGAGATCTGGGCAGGTGCTTCAGTACATATGTTGATCACGATTCTCATTTTCGGGATTGTGATCTTTGGGGTGTCGCTTACAGGAATATCTGTTTTTCAATCCCTGGATCTTACACTTTCTATATTGCTGGCTTTTGCCCTGAGTTTTTCGAGTACGGTTTTCGCTGTTAAAGTTTTTGAAAACAAAGGTGAGCTTTCTTCACTTCATGGTAGGGTTAGCATTGGTATCCTTATCATGCAGGACATATTTGCCGTTTTGTTCCTTACCGTCTCCTTAGGTAAAATACCTTCCCCCTGGGCAATTGCGTTAATTGCTGCCTTGCTATTGGGAAGGCCCCTATTACATGCCTTGCTCAGCAGGGTAGGTCATAGGGAATTGCTGCTACTATTCGGAATGTTCCTGGCTTTAGGACTGGGAGCTGGTGGATTTGATTTGGTAGGTTTAAAACCGGATTTAGGTGCTTTAGTAATGGGAATATTACTCACCGGTCATCCCAAGGCAACGGAGATGTCCGACGTGCTCCTGAGCTTTAAGGACTTATTTCTTGTGGGTTTCTTCCTCCAGATTGGGCTTTCCGGAGCGCCTTCGCTGGAAGCATTGGGAATTGGGGCACTTATTTCTGTCGCGGTAATTCTCAAGATCTTTTTATTCTTTTATTTGCTAACACGCTTTAAATTACGAGCACGAACTTCATTACTCGCTGCGCTTGGCCTTGCCACTTATAGTGAATTTGGTCTTCTTGTTACTTCTATTGGTGTTGAGAAAGAATGGATCGGTGTAGAATGGCTGACTATTATGGCAATAGCAGTTTCTATTAGTTTTATAGTGGCCTCACCTTTTAATGCTTCCTCCCACTCAATTTATGACCGCTGGGGTGAGAAATTGCGACGCTTTCAGTCCAAGAAACGCCGCCGTGATGATCAGCCGGTTGATCCCGGAGGGGCCAGGATCGTCATTTTCGGCATGGGTCGGATTGGTACAGTGTCATATGATATCTTAAGCAAACGACATGGTGATATAATTCTAGGAGTGGATAAGAAACCTGAGCATGTACAAAAGCACCTCGAAGAGGGAAGAAATGCGATTCAGGGTGATGCGACAGATATCGATTTCTGGATCAGAATACGCAGTATCAGCAATATGAACGTGCAAATGATATTGCTTACCATGCCACATCATGTCGCCAATATGCAGGCCATATCAGAATTAAAAAAGACCGGTTACACCGGTATAATCGCAGCTACTGCAAAGTTTGATGATCAGGTTGAGGAATTAAAGGCCGCAGGGGTCCAGATTGCCTACAATTTTTATACAGAGGTGGGCTATGGTTTTTCTCATCATGTTTCCAAGGTCTGGGAGGGTGATAAACTCTTTCAATAGATCAACGTGAAGCTCATCTCCGAGATTGCAGCTATATTACCGTTTCTGATCACCGGAAAGAAGTTCTCATTAATTGTGCTCTCTTACAAGTATTTCTGAGATGGGATTTGAAAATTGGTTTATAGTTTATAATTTATGCAATCCATGATTCAAAATACCTTTCGCCTTCCTGGAAGCTTTATAATATACCTGGTTCTTCTGTGCCTGATAACAGGATGTTCTTCTCCTCTTCGCGTATTGGATTATTGGACCAGCAATGATTTTAAAGAATACGAAGGAATGAATTTCCTCGTGGTTTGTAATGCCAAAACACCGAGTACCGGGATTGAATTTGAAATACATATTGCGGAAAAATTGCAGAAAAAGAATATCAATGCCGATGCATCCTATAAAATAATCCCTTCCTTAGCCCTTGCACGTTCTATTGAAGAAATACGGGGAAATAGGGATTCAATTAAAAATTCTGGGTATAACGGATTAATATTTACTTCTGTTAAAAATATTATTGAAAGCTACAAGACAGGTGAATCTATGCCAGATAGGGCCATTCAGAATCCAGATCCTTCCGTCCTTTCAACCACCTATGTAATTGAAGCCCTGGTTTTCGATCTCAACAGGTCCGGGGGCGATGAGTTGGTAGGAGTGAACCTTGTGGCGGTCACTGATCCAACATCCGCTGAAGAAATGTTTAAAGCCTATAGCAGGATCGTAGGTCGCCATTTTAAAAATAAATCCAGACAATGAAGTACAGCGATAAATTCACCGGAGTTATCCTGGGTATTCAGTTCATATTTCTTTGCCTGATTTTTAACAGTTGCAATACAAGGAAAGGAATTATTCATAATCCAGTTGCGGATAAAGAACAAGCCAGGAAGTTGATTGTATTTTTCGATGGTACACGCAGCAACGAAGAAAGTTATACGAATATTTCCAAGCTCTATAATCTGGTCAGTCTGCAAAACGATCCAAAAATAGCCGCTATTTACCTGAGGGGCGTTGGTAATGGTGCAGATATGGCTGGTATGTTACTTGGTTCGGGACTAAGAAAAGAAGTCAGCAAGGCCTATTTATTCCTTGCAGAAAATTACGATCATGCAAGAGGAGATAAAATTTTTCTATTCGGATTTAGCAGGGGTGCCTATGCGGCCAGGATGCTTGCAGGATTTATATATTCAGCCGGTATAGTGGAGCTCAACCAGGTAGAAGGCTCCAATAGACAAGTTTTCGTCCGGAAAATGTTTGATGCTCATAAGGGACAAAAAACAATTGAAGAAAGAAGAACGGCTATCAGGAATGTCAGCGGTCAGGAACTCAATACAGACGAGTACA
>JBPCUI010000141.1:0-8362 GCA_051011235.1 Flavobacteriaceae bacterium | reverse complement strand
TTCGGATTGTGGATGATACCCATAAACAGGGTCAGCAATGGTGGATGCTCTGAGGGTAGATGCCACCGGGCCATTTACATCACAGCTGATATCAGCAACCACCTTGATTTTGAAATCAGTGCGTTTTGCATCTTCACGGGTAAAGAGATAGGGTGCTGCGCTATCATAAAAATGCCCGGCAATATAGAAATCTGTGACTCTGGCAAAACGAAAGAAATTAGATTTATAGGCATCCGGATGTTCAAAAAAGTCTTGCATATTTCCTTTGGCACCATCTTTCCTAAGGTTATATTCGTCTACATCTATCTGGCAATAAACGGCTTCATCAAAAGTTTCATTTAAAAAGGTTTCTACCCCAACTTCCTTCAAACCCATACCAACCAACATTTCCCTGGACCCGTTTCCTACCCTCCCCTTACCTGTAAGCAATACTTTTATATTAGGTAATTTTAAGCTTGAAAGCTGGTCTATTAATGCCTCCTTATCTGCTAATGATGTGGCTTCTGGCAATTGGAAAAGCTCAGATTTTAATCCATAAGCCCTAAAACCGTTATAAGCACCTACAATCCCTGCGTATCGCCCAAAAGCCACCAGGCGTATCCCTTTTTGGTTGGTGATTACCTCATGGTCATAGAGTTCAATGTTTCTCTCCAATATAGCCTGTAGTAGCTTTCGGTTATAAGGTTGCTTCTTTATGGTATGTGAAAAGAAAAAGTATTTCTTATTTGGTATAAGGTGTTCAATGGGAACTTCCTTTACCCCTAACAGCACATCGCATTCCTCCATTTTAGAGGCTACCTCTATACCTGCGGCTACATATTCTTCATCGGTAAAGACCCGAATAGGAGATGGTTCTACGGTAATCTGCGATTCGGCATGGGATTCCAGGACTTTCTGACAGGCCGGCGGTGATAGCACAACCCGCCTGTCTGGTGGGTTTTTGCGTTCTCTGATGATTCCGAAATGCATAGGTATATTTTGGTATAAATTTTGCGTGAAAATACATGGATTTGCAGTGGTAGCCAAATTCATTAATCACGAATATGAATAAGGAGTTCTATTTTTGCTAACTTTGCAAACCTTTTTAAGACAAACGTTCATTGATAAAAAAAATGAGTTCAAAAAGATCACGCCTTTGGCGTGATTCAATTCGTTGACGGTAAGCATAGCTTACCTAACTCATTGAAGGGGCCGACTGGTTTTGACAGCGAGACCAATGGCGATGTAAGCATGTCGAGCGCTGGGATATAGCTCGTAAAACTCATATTTCAAACTTTTAGTTGGCGATAATAATTACGCTCTTGCCGCTTAATCTGAATTATAGTAGGATTTAGCCTCGTCTCTACCAGGTAGAGAAGCGAGATGTTCCTGAATAGCCTCTGTCGACGGCGATTCAATTCGGAGCACCATAAATGTCGATATAAGGCTACTAACGCTTCGATAGTAGCACCAAAATCTTAAGAAGCTAAGTGTGTAATAGGCAGTTTTTGGTCAGCTACACATCGAAAATTGAACAAAAACTAAGCATGTAGAAAGCCTTGTTATTGCTTGTTTGGACGGGAGTTCGATTCTCCCCGGCTCCACCTTCGCCCACTATAGCTCAGTGCCAACTGAGCGGCGGTGGGCTTTTTAATTTCACCTCTAACCAAAAATCGAGTTCTGAACAGCGGGCTTCGGTGGACGCCGTCCACCAGTCTCTTATACTTCCTATTTTAAGTGATAAGTGCAAGAATTATGCATTTTTACACTATATCTTAACCTACCTAAATCTATTACAAAAAATGAAAACCCGGACTGTGTATGTTTTGCACTGTAATGATCATACCTACTATACCGGATGCACCAAACATTTTGAAGATAGATTTATAAGACATCAAAAAGGACTTATCCACTACACTAAGTCGAGACTTCCAGTAAAACTAGTAACCAAAGTTGTTTTAATAGATAAATATAAAGCCTATGACTTTGAAAGATATCTGAAGACAGGCTCCGGAATTGCGTTCAGAAACAAAAGGTTAATCTAATACCATTACATGCTTAATCCGTAGCTTCGAGTACTCCGTAGCTTTAGCGAAGGAGGGCAGCAAAGGAGGGCATTTAGAAATAAAAGGCTCATTTAAATAGAAGTTTGCAAGTTTTAGGGCAAACTCCAAAGAAATCCCTCCCCGGCTCCAATCTAAACCTTAGAAATCATCCCTGGCCTATCCTTAGAAGTCATCCCAGATCCTGATTTAGGCATGATTTCGGGCTTCAAATTTGATTTATCTGTTTTGGACAAGACTGTATTTTTTAACAATTAGTATATTCACTATATTGGTAAATAAATCGCCCAAAATCAAATAATCAGGGAGCTAGTTTCTAAGTTATAAGCATTTTAAACTTGAAAATGACATATATAAAATCATTTTATGGCAAACAGGAATTTCTGAGTTTTCACCAAGGTGAATATGCTAAACATATTTAGAACTAATTACAAAGTTCAACTTCATATAAAGATTAATTCCGTAATTAATTGAATATAGAAAAAATGACAAACACCTCCTATCTTTCAGCTATTCTCTTTTGCGATATTGAAGGATATACGGCGTTGATGCAAAAAGATGAAGAAAATACACTCTTTCTTTTAGACCACTATCTGCAAACTTTGACTAAAATAGTTAGTAAGTACGGTGGGGAAATCATAAAGAATTACGGTGACGGAAGTATATGTTTGTTTACGAGCGCAGTAAGATCGTTGGAATGCGCCATAGAGCTTCAACAAATATTGCGACGCCCACCCGAAGTACCCCTCCGGATTGGACTTAACCTGGGAGACGTGCATCGCAAGGATGATGACGTCTTCGGTGATGCCATCAATGTTACCTCCAGGATTGAATCTATGGGTAGAGCAGGAAATATCCTGATGTCGCATTCCATGTATCAAAAGGTTAAGAACCATCCTGAATTTAAATTTCAATCTGTAGGCAAATTTGACTTCAAAAATGTAAATGAAACCCTTGAAATTTATGCAATCGCCAATGCAGGATTTATCATTCCCAAACGCAAAGAATTAATCGGAAAATTTAAAAAGAAACAAAGCAAGCTTAGCAAATTTCTGCCCGCCGTTATTTTAGTGGCTATGATCATTTATTTTTTTGTTACAAGATTTTGGCAGCAAGATGATTCTTCAGAAACACAAATCCAAAATAAAATTGCCGTTTTGGAATTTGATGATCACATCATAGGTGACACAATTTATAACATGGCCGGCAAAATGGCCTCGGACTGGATTATTCATGGCATTACCCAAAACAAATTAGGTCAGGTAATTTCTCCAGAAATTATAGAAGATTATTCAGATGTCTTAGAAGGATCCAACATCCTTTCCACCAAAAATAAAGTATTGACTGACTATTTAAAACCTTCAAAAATTATTAAAGGAGCATATTATCTAAATAAAAACAGGCTTTTATTTCATTGTTCCATCACCGATGAGATTATGAATAGAACTTTGATTTCCTTTGAGCCTGTAGAGTGTGACCCCAAAGCCCCTTTGGATTGCATTGAAGCCCTAAAGCAACGTATCCTGGGATTTTTGGTCACCGAAGATAAAAAGATCGCTGCCCTGGAAGATTCCCCACCAAGTTTTGAAGCCTATGAGTTTTTTAATCAGGCAAAGTCAATATACCTGAAAGATCCCCAAGATCCTGAGATCTTGCAATTAGTCGAAAAAGCAATAGATGCGGATAACTCCTATTTCGAACCCAAGGTGTATAAGTTCCAGTACTATTACAACAGCGGTGATTTAATTGTTGCAGACTCGCTGCTGAAACCGTTACTCGAATCGTACCGTACGTCTGAGCGGCAAAAGATATTACTTCGAATCTATGAAGCCTTACTTGAACTCAAATACAAGGAGGCACATAAATTTCAACAAATCGAATATAATATCACTCCTTTCGATTTACAAACTAATTCGAATATGATGATTCATTCATTACAGTTGGTTAATAAGCCTGGGGAAATTGATTCTGTCTTTAACGAAATTAACATGGCGGAAATGGACATTTCTAAACGCAATTTCTGTGTTGAGCGGTATAAAATTAAAGGCATGGCTGATATTGAGAGGAAAAGATACGAAAGCGCCATTTCACTCTTAAAATTTGCCCTGGAAACAGGCGACTATTCAGTATTAAAAAAAGTACTCTTAAGAGCCTATATAAGAGCTGGTAAATATGCCATAGCTAATGATGTATTGTCCAACTTACAATTACCCGTTGGCGAAGCTGGAGAAAGAGAATGGGTGGACATCCATCTAAGTGCATCCAAAGATTTCATTTGGGCAGATAAAAAAGATATGGCAAATATCCACCTAGATAAGATTATCAATTCTGTAGATAATATATTGAAATCTATTCCTGAAGAACTGGTTCACTTCTTTGCAGAAAGTCTTTTCTATCGGGGAGATTACGAAGAAGCCGTTATGCTTTTGGAAAATCTGCTAGAATCCTATCCAGGTCTTATAGACTACCATGCATTGCTAGCAATAGCCTACCAAAAGATTGGTCAGACATCAAAGGCCACTGCTAAACTCCTTGAGCTAGAAAATCTGAGGGCAGATTTTCAATTAGGTGAAGTGGACTATGGGTTGGCGCAATTTTATGCGAGTAATTCTGATGATAACAATACAATGAAGTATCTAAGGCAAGCTATCAATGATGGCCATTGGTATGAAACATGGACATTTCAGAACGACCCTTTATTAAAATCATATTTTGAAACCGAAGACTTTAAACTTATATTAACCCAAAGGCACTAAGAAGGGCTGAAAACCAATAAAATATTGATTTGCACTGACCTCTTATTTTAAAATCATGAGTCTACTCAATAATGCCTCACTAGTTTGAGTATTTTGATGAACTTTAAGATGCCCATTGCTATAGCAATGGGTGTTTTTATTTGAGGCATTGTGGGACTCAGGGAAAACCATCCCATGGGTGGCATATTTCGTTCCTCCTACAGGATTCGAAGGCCAGAGCGCCAGCTCGCTCCAACGCCTGTCCTGAGCGGATTCGAAGGGCTAAAAATGTCCTGTGGACATTTTCTTAACGCACGGCCGTCCCCGACTCCCCTTCAAAAATCTACTTAAAGGTGGCTTTTATACTCATATATTTTGAATTCGAATAAAGCCTGGTATGCGAACCCTCTTTGACGGATTTATTACATTTTTATAATTTAAAGGTTTAGGTTTTAAAAGGATCGCATTACTTTTATCAAGAAATTTAGTGACCCATTTACTTCACTCTACGCATTTTAAATACCTCAGTTTCTACCTTCTCCCCGCTTCTTAGGCGCAGTCTGATCTCCATTTCCGTATCGGATTTCTTTTCAAAGGTCAATCCTTTTAAGACCAGTTTATTCGGGCTATGTTCCACCATTGGAAAGCTGACAAACTCGTCTTTGGTCTCCCATCCTTTGAGATCTGGATTAAAATGCTTTAATCGTAACCCGTCTTTGTCTAAAAGCAAGAATTCATAAAAAACCAATTTCTCATCTTTGATGTGTCTGTACATCCCCATCATCGTTCCATCTGCTGGTAAGGCCCAGATTTCCTCGGAAATTCCTCCAAAACCGTCTCCGATCCAATGCCCGGCTAGCCAGGTATAGTCATCGATGTTAAAGATTGTACTTTCCTCGTGAGACTTTGTATGTTCATTCTTAATAAACGACT
Source organism: Flavobacteriaceae bacterium (assembly GCA_051011235.1). Taxonomy (GTDB): domain Bacteria; phylum Bacteroidota; class Bacteroidia; order Flavobacteriales; family Flavobacteriaceae; genus JAHEJJ01. The sequence continues at coordinate 2,652 of JBPCUI010000141.1, read as the reverse complement.
GCATTAGTATTAAGCCTGAACCTATTAGGAGTATCGCTATTATTGTTTTTTTTATGTTCATATCTAATTGTTTTATCGAACCAAGTATTGTTTCACTTCTATTGTCCCTCCATATTTAATATGAGGATTACTCTTGGCAACTTCCAGGACAGCCTCCAGTGATTCGGCCTCAAGAATGAAGTATCCCGTGGTCTTCTTCGCACTGTTTTCATCCTGATGTTCTACGTTATGCAATTGGTCTACAATTGTCGCCTCATTTTTTAGTTCCTGCCCGGTCATTGCTATTCCTTTTGCCATAGTATTCTCCATCCAACTGGCGTATTCTTGGTACATTGCATAGGGTTCTTCCGGTTTAAACTGATCGTCCTCATGTAGGATAAGCATATAACCCATTGTGGGGTCAATAGCGTGGTCTACACCAGATTGTTCCCCCACGTAATTACCAATAAAGAATACAATTACTGCGGCTGCCGCTGTGGCAATCCATTTTAATGTCAGATTCATTTTGTATGTTTTAGATTCAATTAAATGATTGGTTTTAAGTTGCTCAATGATCCGTTTCTCCAGGGCTGCAGGCGGGCGTTCTTCTCGCCTCAGCCGCCCGAATATCTTCTTTTCGTAATTAGAAAGTTCCTCTTTCATAGCCTTGTATTTTTATCATTTCCCTTCTTAAGATACTGACGCAGCGACCTTCTTGCATGATATAATTGGCTCTTGCTGGTTCCCTCATTAAGATCAAGCATGGCAGCGATCTCTTTGTGCGTATACCCCTCAATATCATGAAGTACAACCACTTGTCGGTATCCCGGGGAAAGTTCATCCATAGCATTTTCAAGATCGTCATTAGTAAACTGAGGTTCATTATTATCTTCCTCCAAATCGGCTATCCAGCTCTCACGGGATGCTTTTTCCCTGACATTTTGTTCATTCCACCGCCTAGAGAGATTGATTAAAATTCCCGTTAACCAGGTCATTAGTTCGGACCGCCACTCGAAGTTGACCAGTTTTTTAATCGCAATGAACCACATCTCCTGTATCAATTCTTCCGCCTGGTGCTGATTATGAGCAGTAAGCCGCAGCGCCATTTGGTAAAGCCTGGGCGTTTTGGCTCTATATAACGTCGCGAATGCCCTTTCAGACCGGCTCTTTAAGAATTCATCAACGAGGCGTCTATCGTTCATTTGTACCGTGGTTTATTTATTAGTCCCAAATATTCTGAAAAGGTTGTATGCTAAACTTAAATTAATAGAAAAAGTTTTAAACTATCCTTTAGCCGCTCATCCAAAATCCAAGCTGCAGGTGGTTCGATTCTCCCCGGCTCCACCTTCGCCCTCCATAACTCAGTGCCAACTGAGTGGCGGTGGGCTTTTTCATATTAGGTACTAATTTAAATGTTGCTATAAAATTTCGCAAGAGGGTATGTCCTCCGAAGCGATTGACTTTATAATCAATTTTGATGCGGTACGAGTCCATTCTCTTTCAATACTTTTCTTTAAAAGGTCCATTTTGGAAACCTTTTCTGAACATTCAATTAACCTAATTTTATTGGCCTGACTATAACAAGAAAACGATTTTTATAAATACCTTTATTAAAATTGATATCCGGTTCGTTTGATATTAAAAATGAACCAAATTATTAGTAAATTAACGTTTTCAATCGCGGCCTAAAGAAATTATATGAAAGCACTTTTTTTAACCAGAGAATTTCCTCCATACGTCTATGGAGGCGCAGGGGTACATGTTGAGTATTTGGCAGCCGAATTAGCCAAACTTATGGAGCTGGAAGTGCGATGTTTTGGGGACCAGGATGAAAAATCAGGTAATTTATCCGTTAAGGGGTTTCCCTATGACAATCCCGTTTTTAACAACTCCGATGATAAACTCAAAGCGGTATTAAAAACATTAAGTACCAATGTACAAATGAATGCCGATGAGGTAGATGCGGATGTAGTGCATTGCCATACCTGGTATTCTCATTTTGCCGGTATTACGGCAAAACTACTATATGGCATTCCACTGGTAGTGACCACTCATTCATTAGAACCATTAAGGCCCTGGAAAAGAGAACAATTGGGCAGAGGTTACGACGCTTCATTATGGATAGAAAAAACAGCAATTGAAATGGCTGATGCTGTTATTGCGGTATCCAACGAAACAAGAGATGATGTCCTGAAATATTTTGATGTTGATAAGGAAAAAATTAAGGTAATTTACAACGGAATAAATCTTGACGAATATGTAGTTACCAATGAAACTGAGGCCTTAGAGCAACACCAAATCGATAAGTCCAAACCCTATGTGCTTTTTGTGGGTAGAATCACCAGGCAAAAAGGGATCATACATCTGGTGAATGCCATTAAATACATTGATCCGGATACACAGGTTGTGCTTTGCGCAGGAGCACCTGACACTCCTGAAATTGCAAAGGAAATGGAAGACAGCGTTGCTGAAGTAAAGAAGATCAGAGATAATGTTATCTGGATAGCTGAAATGCTCGATAAAAAATCGGTGATTCAACTTTATTCCCATGCAGATGTGTTTTGCTGTCCTTCAATATACGAGCCCTTCGGAATAATCAATATTGAAGCCATGGCCTGCAACACAGCAGTAGTTGCCAGTGCCGTAGGAGGAATAAAAGAAGTAGTGGTGGAT
>JBPCUI010000140.1:0-8775 GCA_051011235.1 Flavobacteriaceae bacterium | reverse complement strand
TTTGGTGGACTTCTCGTATTAGATGAAGCCTATATCGAATTCTCAAGCGGGAAAAGTTGGCTCGATTCCCTGCTTATGTATCCTAACCTCATTGTTACCCGAACTTTTTCAAAAGCATATGGTATGGCCGGGATACGCTTGGGAATCTGTTGGGCTTCAACAGAGATCATAAGCCTGCTAAACAGGATTAAGCCCCCCTATAATGTCAATGAACTTACGCAGAAGGCGGCCTTGGATCGTCTGTTAGACATCAAGTCTGTGTCGGAGCAGCTAACGACTATCCTAGAACAAAGAGCATCGCTGATTGACCAATTAAAAAAAATACCTTTTGTAAAAAAGGTCTTTCCTACCGATGCAAATTTTATACTGGTTAAGGTAGACGATGCAGGAAGTCGATATCAGAAGATCCTGGATCGCGGTATTGTGATAAGGAATCGTTCCAGTTTACCGCTGTGTGAGAACACATTGCGTTTTACGGTCGGGACGGTCGAAGAAAATAAAGAGCTTATAGAAGTATTAAAATCGATCTGATGGGAAATACATTGAAACAGAGAAAAGTATTGTTTATAGATCGGGATGGAACACTCATTTGTGAACCCGCCGATGAGCAGATTGACAGCTTTGAGAAATTGGAATTCTACCCGGAGGTAATAACATACCTGGGTAAAATTGTAAGGGAGCTGGATTTTGAACTGGTGATGATTACCAACCAGGATGGTCTGGGCACGGATTCATTTCCCGAAATTACTTTCTGGCCCGTTCAGGAATTTATTATCTCAAGTCTTGAAAATGAAGGTATAGCGTTTGTCGATATCCTTATCGACCGCACATTCCCGGAAGATAATGCACCTACACGTAAACCCGGCACCGGTTTACTCCAGAAGTACCTCACAGATTCCTTTGATTTAAAAGGTTCCTATGTGATTGGAGACAGGTTGACCGATATAGAACTTGCCAGGAATCTGGATTGTGGAGCTATATTTCTCAATGGGCAGTCTAATTTGGGTTCCGATGAGATCAGCTCAACACAAGAAGCGTTGCAATCTGCAATTGCTTTAGAAACAGGCAATTGGAAAAATATTTATGAATTTCTCGCCCTAAAAGAAAGAATGGTCAAGCTCAAGAGAGAGACCTCAGAGACAACGATCAGCATACAGCTGAACCTGGATGGCAGTGGCAAGGGTACTATTGATACAGGGATTGCATTTTTCGATCATATGCTCGACCAACTGATGCGTCATGGGCAATTGGATCTTGAAATAAAGGCAGAAGGCGATTTGGAAGTAGACGAGCACCATACCATTGAAGACACCGGGATTGCACTTGGAGAGGCATTTAATAAAGCTTTGGGCGATAAATTGGGAATGGAACGATACGGGTTTTGTTTGCCGATGGACGATGCATTGGCACAGGTAGCCATTGATTTTGGTGGCCGCAATTGGCTGGTTTGGGAGGCCGATTTTAAGCGGGAGATGATCGGGAAAATGCCTACCGAGATGTTTTCGCACTTTTTTAAATCATTTACAGATGGTGCAAGGGCAAACCTCCATGTGAGGGCCGAAGGGACTAATGAGCATCACAAGATAGAGGCTATTTTTAAGGCGTTTGCCAAAGCCATCAAAATGGCTGTGAAGCGCGATGCTGGAAAAATGGTCCTGCCATCAACTAAGGGAATTTTATAGTCCGGGTATTAAGAGATTTTTGAATTACAGCAAACAATGAAAGTCGCAATAATCAATTACGGTGCAGGAAATATCCAGAGTATTCGATTCGCTTTTGAACGGCTTGGTATTCACCCTGTGTTGAGCGATTCCGCAGACGAAATTATCGCCGCAGACAAAGTCATTTTTCCTGGAGTGGGTGAAGCCAGTAGTGCTATGAATAAACTTAGTTCTTCTGGCCTCGACCGTATCATCCCGGATCTCACTCAACCTGTGCTGGGAATTTGCCTGGGTATGCAGCTGATGTGTAATTATTCTGAAGAAGGTGATACCAGAGGACTTGGTATTTTTAATGTAGATGTCAAACGGTTTAACCAGGGCGTTAAGGTACCGCAGATTGGTTGGAATACCATTGATAACCTTAAATCAGATTTATTCCGTTCTGTGGAAAACAAGGAGTTTATCTATCTGGTTCACAGCTATTATGCACCCTTATGCCAAGATACTATAGCTGTTTCTGATTATGGAAAAACGTATAGTTCTGCCCTTGGGAGGGACAATTTTTTCGGGGTTCAATTCCATCCCGAAAAAAGCAGTGCGGTGGGTGCCAGGATCCTTGAAAACTTTATAAACCTGTGATCTGCAATGGAACATGAGATTTTTATAAGTACCGATAAAAGTAAAATGGACATTGATTTCATTCACGAGTATCTGTCCGCAAAGTCCTATTGGGCAAAAGGACGAAGCAAAGAACGGGTAGAAAAGTCCATTGCTCATTCACTTTGTTTTGGTCTTTTTAAAGGTTGGCATCAGATCGGCTTTGCCCGTGTAGCTACGGATTACGTGGTATTTGCCTGGGTAATGGATCTTTTTGTAGATCCGGTTTACAGGGATAAAGGCCTGGGCCGAAAGTTAATTCAATCGATTGTTGATCATCCTGAGCTGCAGGATGTGAACGGTATTGGGTTAAGGACGAAAGACGCACATGAACTGTATGAAAAATATAATTTCAAATCTATTTCCGATCCAGAGACCTGGATGTTCCGAAAAAAAAAGTAAATGAGAATTATTCCAGCCATAGATATTATCGACGGAAAGTGTGTAAGACTTTCCAAGGGAGATTATGCCACCAAAAAGATTTATAATGAAAATCCACTGGAAGTGGCCAGGGCATTTGAGGGACACGGGCTCGATTATTTGCACCTCGTTGACCTCGATGGTGCACAATCGAAACAAATTGTGAATTACAATATCCTGGAGCAGATAGCTGCCCATACATCATTGAAGATAGATTTTGGGGGTGGACTTAATTCTGAAGAAGACCTGAAAATAGCATTCAATAGTGGTGCAAGACAGGTAACCGGAGGTAGTGTGGCTGTTCGCCGGCCGGATATATTTTTGGACTGGCTGAAACGATTTGGTCCTGAACAAATTATCCTGGGTGCAGATGCCAGAGAAGAGCAGGTTGCAATTTCCGGTTGGCAGGAAGAAACCGCAGAGCCATTGATTCCATTCATTGATCGGTACATGAAAAAAGGAATTCGATATGTGATTTGTACAGATATCAACAAAGATGGAATGCTCGAAGGCCCTGCTTTAAGTTTATATCAAAAAATCCTGGATAAAACAATGATTAATAAAACAACCGTAACAATGAGCGGGGTCGAAGATAAATCGGTTTTGGGAATAAACTTAATTGCCAGCGGTGGAATATCACAACTTGAAGATCTTAAAAAACTCGAAAATGTAGGATGTGAAGGAGCTATTTTGGGCAAGGCCCTTTACGAAAATAAAATAGCATTAAAAGCCCTGGAACACTATATATCAGGATCATGAGGGACAAGGAAATGTTTTGGAGAGAGGAATTTGTCAAAAATTCAAATTATCGGATCGATGAGAGTTTAAGGATGATTAAAACAAGTTGGAAAAAACTGGATGAAGAAGAAATCTGGAAAAAACCGAACGAATCATCAAACAGTATGGGGAATCTAATCTTGCATTTATGTGGCAATATCAGGCAATATATCACGTCATCTCTTGGCGGTAAGGATGATATTCGCCTTAGGGAAGCAGAATTCGCAGAATCCGGTGGTCTTTCCAAAAGCCAGTTAATAGACCAACTTGAAGATGTAATTGAGGATGCCAAGGAAGTAATTTCAAAAAGCAGCGACAAAGAATTTCTTTCAATGAGGGAGGTACAGGGATTCAGATTGAGCGGAATCGGTATTGTTATTCACGTGGTGGAGCATTTATCGTATCATACGGGTCAAATTGCCTTTTGGACAAAAAATCTTAAAAATACAGACCTGGGCTTTTACGATGGTATGGACCTGAATATTAAGAATAACTGAGGCTTATGCTTACGAAAAGGATTATACCATGTCTGGATATAAAAGACGGCCGAACTGTTAAAGGAGTCAACTTTGTAGATCTTCGAGATGCCGGTGACCCGGTTGAACTGGCGGGCATCTATGCAGAAGCGGGTGCCGATGAACTGGTATTTCTGGATATTTCTGCCACGGAAGAAAGAAGAAAAACTCTTGCAGCTTTGGTAAAAAGGGTTGCAGAAAAGGTTAATATTCCCTTCACAGTGGGCGGGGGCATATCCTCTATCGAAGATGTAGATATGCTGTTGCACAATGGGGCCGACAAGGTGTCTATCAATTCATCTGCCGTAAAGAACCCACAATTGATTAATGATTTGGTGGCAAAATTCGGGTCACAGTGTATAGTGGTGGCTATTGATGCCAAACAGCTCAGCGGTGAGTGGAAAGTACATTTGGTAGGAGGAAAACTACCAACGGAGATGGAACTTTTTCGGTGGGCAGAGGAAGTAGAAAGCAGGGGAGCTGGTGAAATATTATTCACTTCCATGGATCATGATGGCACAAAAAATGGTTTTGCCAACCAGGCTTTGGCCCGTTTATCCTCGGAACGGAACATCCCGATAATTGCCTCGGGTGGAGCTGGAAACATGCAGCATTTTGTAGACGCCTTTAAAACTGGATTGGCGGATGCCGCTCTGGCAGCAAGCGTTTTCCATTTTAGAGAAATGGAAATCAAGCACCTAAAAGAAGAATTAAGACGCCAGGATATTCCGGTTAGACTGTAATACCATTTAAAATAACGAAAACACCTATAAATATTGGAAGCCATGAAAATAGAATTTGAGAAAAGCGCTGATGGCTTGGTACCGGCTATTATACAAGACGCTGCTACCAAAAACGTATTAATGCTGGGCTATATGAATAGGGAGGCCCTTGATAAGACCCGGCAAACCGGTCGGGTTACGTTCTACAGCAGGTCTAAAAACCGATTGTGGACGAAGGGTGAGGAAAGTGGAAATTTCCTGATTTTTCAGGAAGTTTTGGTCGATTGTGATCAAGACAGTTTACTGATCAGTGCAATACCGGCAGGTCCAACTTGTCATAAAGGTTCTGATACCTGCTGGAATCAAAACAATGTCACTACATATGGCTTCATTTCAAAATTAGAATCTATTATTGAGGATCGGAAGCGCGATCAGGAGCAGGAATCGAGTTACGTGGCGTCACTCTTTAGGGCTGGGATTAACAAGATCGCGCAAAAAGTAGGAGAAGAGGCTGTTGAAACAGTTATTGAGGCAAAGGATAACGATACCGACAAATTTCTTAATGAGACAGCAGACCTGGTATTTCATTTGCTTGTACTGTTGCGGGCCAAAAACCAGTCCTTTGCTGAAGTTGTAAAACTGCTTGAGAAAAGGCACGAGTCCTAAATTCCTTAAGTTTTCTTAAAATAGATTTCCTGTATTGGGAAATGCATTATTTTTATGAAATGGCTATGAATAGAAGGAAGGGATTTCTTTTTACACAGTACGAGGCCCCGGAATTATCACCTTTTGATAAATTATTCGAGATCTTCCAGGAGCTGATAACACATACATCCGGGGATGTAGACGAAGCATTGGACTGGCTTCGTGAGCTGGATATAGAATATGATCTCACAGATGAAGATTACACAATTGATGATTTTATCGAAGACCTGAAAGCCAGGGGATATCTACGCGAGGAGTTTGATGATGGGGGCGGGGAAGGCGAAGGTCAACCAGGTGAGGGTAATTTGTCCATTACCGCGAAAATGGAGCGAATTATTCGACAGAGAGCACTGGAACAGATTTTCGGGAAATTAAGACGGAGTGGCAGCGGAAATCACCGCACCGGGAAAGCAGGGAGCGGTGACGAGCACACCGGTGATTTCAGGGAATACAGATACGGAGATTCGCTCGAGCATATTTCAATAACCGAAAGCCTCAAAAATGCACAGGTTAATCACGGAATAGACGGATTTTCACTTACCGAAGACGATCTGGTAGTTGAAGACACCCATTACAAAGCACAAATGAGTACTGTACTGATGATAGACATCAGTCATAGTATGATTTTATACGGAGAAGACAGAATTACTCCTGCCAAAAAGGTGGCAATGGCTCTGGCCGAACTTATTACAACGCGTTATCCCAAGGATACGCTGGATATACTTGTATTTGGTAATGACGCCTGGCCAATACCCATCAAAGATCTGCCGTATTTGAAGGTGGGCCCATACCACACGAATACAGTTGCAGGTTTGCAACTCGCCATGGATATGTTGAGGCGTAAACGAAACACCAACAAGCAGATTTTTATGATCACCGACGGGAAGCCCAGCTGCCTGCGCTTGCCTGATGGCACTTATTACAAGAATAGTGTTGGCCTGGACGATCACATTGTGGAGCAATGTTACAACATGGCAAGAAGGGCAAGAAAACTGCATATCCCCATTACCACATTTATGATCGCACAGGATCCTTATCTTATGCAGTTTGTACGACACTTTACAGAAGCGAATAAAGGCAAGGCATTTTTTACAGGTTTAAAGGACCTTGGAGAAATGATTTTTGAGGATTATGAAATGAACAGGAGAAGACGGTTAAAATAAGCTCGTGTTAATTATGAATGCTAAATTTTTGAAATTGAATAATGAACTTGAATCACAGTAAAATAAAGACATTCGGTGAACTCCGGAAATCAGGTTATACCGTTAGAAGTATAAAGGATGAGCTTCGTGAAAATCTTAGGGAGCGTATTAAAAATGGGGACAATAACTTCGAAGGGGTTTGGGGTTATGAGAATTCTGTAATTCCGGAACTGGAACGAGCTATTCTTTCCCGTCATAACATCAATCTATTGGGGCTAAGAGGGCAGGCTAAAACCAGATTGGCCAGACTGATGGTAAATTTACTGGATGAATGGATACCAGTGGTTGAGGGATCGGAGATCAACGACGATCCGTTTCAACCAATATCCCGTTATGCAAAAGAAAGGATTGCAAAAGAAGGAGACCGCACGCCGGTGAGCTGGTTGCACAGAGAGGATCGTTTCTACGAAAAACTGGCAACACCTGATGTAACAGTTGCCGATCTGATTGGGGATGTTGATCCGATAAAGGCCGCCAACCTTAAATTATCTTATGCGGATGACAGGGTTATCCATTTCGGGATGATACCGAGGGCAAACCGTTGTATTTTTGTGATTAATGAATTACCCGACCTGCAGGCACGCATCCAGGTTTCGCTATTCAATATCCTCCAGGAAGGGGATATTCAGATTCGCGGTTTTAAATTGAGACTCCCGTTGGATTTACAATTTATTTTCACAGCGAACCCAGAAGATTACACAAACCGCGGGAGTATAGTAACTCCCTTAAAGGACAGGATTGGTTCCCAGATCCTCACACATTATCCAGAAGATGTAGAGGTAGCCAAGCACATTACAGAGCAAGAGGCGCAGCTGCATCCTCTTCAAACCTCATCTACCTACGTACCTGAAATCGCCAAAGAATTGTTAGAACAAATTAGTTTTGAAGCTCGTAATAGTGAATATGTGGATGCCAAAAGCGGAGTGAGTGCCCGGACGAGCATTACGGGATATGAAAATCTCATGAGCAGTGCGGAACGAAGGATTTTGACATCAGGCGAGAAGAAAACCAGTGTACGCCTCAGCGATTTTATGGGTATTATACCTTCAATCACGGGTAAAATTGAGCTGGTATATGAAGGTGAACAGGAAGGTGTTGATTCGGTTGCCGCCATACTCATTGAAGATGCTGTAAAATCACTTTTTCCAAAATACTTTCCCGAAATACGAAAATTGGAACACAAGGATGCTGAATCGCCATATGACCAACTTATTCATTGGTTTTTTGAAGGTGAGGGCTTTGAGTTGATGGACGATCTAACGGATAAGGAATATCAGCAAACCCTGGATACTGTTCCGGCTCTGGAGGCTCTAATGAATGAGTATCAGCCAGAACTCTCCCAAGTAGATAGTTATTTTATGAAAGAATTTCTTCTTTGGGGATTGGTGGTAAACAAAAAACTCAGCAAACACAGATTTAGGAAAGGGATTCAGTTTAAAGATCTGTATGGAAGCTATATCAGTGGATTGTGAACGAAGGCCTACAATGCCTTGTTAAGGGCTTTTGATATTTTCTTCCATTTTTTATCATTCATATTAGTTAACAGCTCGTCCCTAAGGTTTAGAAAGGAATCAAAGGCTTCATATGGTACGGCATTCATTTCATCGTAAATCTCCATAAGTGCTTCTCGGGAAACCGCATAGCGTTGAACGGTCTCATTGGTGGCAAAATTTAAAGCCTCGGTTTTCCGGACGAGTTCCAGCATTTTGTCCTCAAAGCTGGAAAAGGTTAACAAGGCTTCTTTCCGGCGTTGCTCGTCTTTTAACACATCGCTAATCGCAGCTCTTATTTTGTCTAGGGTATCCTGAATTTTTTTCTGGTTTTTTAATTTCTTTTTCTCTGTCTTCTCTTTTTTCTTTTCAAGATCTGCAAGTGAGTCTTGAACAAAGGCATCCCACTCCTTCTCGGTCATAAGATTTCTAACATCCAGCCTTGCCGTTGTCAGGTCTTCCTGTAATTGTTTCCGTGCAGAAAAAGCTTTTTCGTACTGTTCTTTTAATGTCGTTCTTTCAGTTTGCCGATCGGACTGAAGTTTAACCATAATCTTTCGGTCTTCTTTATGCTGTTTACCAAATTCCTTTGCCTTCTTAATTGCTGTCTTGAGATAAGCGATAGC
>JBPCUI010000139.1:0-5924 GCA_051011235.1 Flavobacteriaceae bacterium | reverse complement strand
TGTGTAATTACCTCAGCTATTCCGCGCGCCGCAGTTGCCAAGACTTCATCGGCCTTTGAAAAACCGGCTTTGAAACCCAGGTTTCCGTATACTTCGCGTAATTTATTATTATTAATAACAATGAGCGAATCAACATTGGAACGTAGATTTTCTATTCCATTTTGAGCTTGTATACAGCGGGTCTTACCCTCAAACTGAAAAGGCATAGTAACGATACCCACCGTTAGTACAGCCATCTCCTTAGCCTGTTTAGCGATTACAGGAGCAGCACCAGTACCTGTTCCTCCACCCATTCCGGCTGTAATAAAGATCATTTTTGTATTGGAGTCGAGCATGTTCTTTATGTCTTCCATGCTCTCAAGTGCGGCCTGTTCTCCAACCTCAGGATTCGCTCCAGCACCCAATCCTTCGGTGAGCGATACACCTAGCTGTATTTTGTTGGGTACCGGGCTGTTCTGCAACGCTTGCGCGTCTGTATTACAGATCACGAAATCCACTCCGTTGATCCCTGCCTGGAACATATGGTTGATAGCATTGCTACCACCACCGCCAACTCCGATTACTTTTATAACATTGCTCTGGTTTTTCGGTAAATCAAATGCTATTCCGTCAAAATCAGTGTTCTTGCCCATTTTTTATGTGTTACTGGTTACTTTGTGTTTATGTTGTTTATATCTATTCTGCATTATCCAAAAAGTCCTTTAGTTTTTCAGACCATTTTTCAAATACAGATTTGCGACTTCTCATTGAGCCTATTTCACCGGTGCCCTCATCTTGTGTTTCGAGTACCAATTCTTGTTCTTCGTCATATATAGATTGCATCCTTCCTTTATTTTCCACCGCATTCATTAGCAATCCAACGGCGGTTGCGTACAGTGGGCTTGCAATTTCCTGCTCCGAATCGCCGGCGAGATGTTCATTCGGATATCCGATTCGGGTATCCATTCCGGTAATATATTCCACCAGTTGTTTCAAATGCTTTAACTGACTCCCACCTCCTGTGAGTACAATACCAGCGATAAGTTTTTTCTTCTGCTCATCATGGCCGTAGTTTTTAATCTCAACATACGCCTGTTCAACTATCTCAATTACCCTTGCATGAATAATCTTCGACAAATTCTTTAAAGTGATCTCTTTTGGTTCACGACCGCGAAGTCCGGGAATAGAAACAATCTCGTTATCTCTATTTTCACCGGGCCAGGCAGATCCGAATTTAATCTTGAGTAGCTCGGCCTGCTTTTCAATAATCGAGCAGCCTTCTTTAATGTCTTCAGTAATCACATTTCCTCCAAAAGGAATTACCGCAGTATGTCTGATGATACCATCCTTAAAAATGGCAAGATCTGTTGTGCCGCCTCCGATATCGATCAATGCAACGCCTGCTTCTTTTTCTTCCTGACTTAATACCGCGTCCGAGGAGGCTAAGGGTTCCAGGGTAATGTTCCCCAGATCCAATCCAGCGCTTTTAATACAACGGCCAATATTCTTAATGGACGATACCTGTCCTACTACTACGTGAAAATTAGCTTCAAGCCTGCCTCCGTACATCCCAATTGGTTCCTTAATCTCGGCCTGGCCATCTACCTTGTATTCCTGAGGCAGTACATGTATGATCTCTTCTCCCGGCAACATTACCAATTTGTAGACCTGATTACACAACTTTTCAAGATCGTCTTCGTTGATCACTTCTTCAGAATTCGCTCTGGTGATATAATCGCTGTGCTGAAGGCTACGAATATGCTGACCTGCAATTCCCACTACCACCGAACCAATTTTTAAGCCTGAATTCTCTTCAGCCTGCTCTACCGCCTGCTGAATAGATCGGATGGTCTGGGTAATGTTGTTAACTACACCGCGATGTACCCCGAGGCTTTTTGTTCTGCCTATGCCCAAAACCTCTATTTTACCATATTCGTTTTCTTTGCCGATTATTGCGACAATCTTGGTGGTCCCTATGTCTAATCCAACTGAATAATTAGTGTATTCCATTTTGATTTAAATTTTGGTGCATACAACCTGGTTATCGAATTCAAGGCTTACTATTTGATAGTTATCCAGGGTTTTATCCCTGGTAGCTTTAGCATAAAATGCTTTAAAATTGTTGAACTTTTCTTCGAGGTCGCGCACATCGCCCAGATTGACTACAAAATTTTCAACCCGAAATTTTAGTTGATAATTTTCTTCATCCTCAATGTGAATTCCGATCACATTTTTACGTAAAAAATCGTCTTCATTTATGTACTTCAAAATGACATAAACATCCTCCAGACTCTCACCGGTGATATTTCCTGTAATAATGGGAACCCGGGCAGAATATATCCTGGACAAGGGCATAGGACGACCCCCCTTATCCAAGTAAAATTTTGAAATTCCCTCTACTCGTCCGATTGGTTGCCTTTGTTCAATTTTCGATCTAAGTTCTCCGTCAACTGTTAGGTAGACTTGGGCTCTATTCACCATTTCATCGGTCTCAATGACCTCTTCTATAGTATTCAAAACTACTTTTTCTTTAGCCACATTTTTAAGACTCCCGTAATTTTGTATTAACAATTTATTAACCATATCATGTGTTATGAACAGACTCTGTTCTCCAACGAACTCCATACTCATCCCTTTGACCTCCCTAAGGGCATTTCTTTTATTTGAAAAGGCATAAAGTGCTGTTATACAAATAATTAACAATAATAGTTTCCAAAATTTCCAATTAACTCGCATATTCTAATTCTCTTTTAATTCTCGGAATTTCCAAACCAATATCACCTGCCCCCATGGTTATTAAAACCTCTGGTTTTTGGCTTAAAATTTCCTGTACCAAATCTTCTTTATTAACTAGTTTTTTTTTGGGGTTATCAATCTGATCGAGCAGCCATTCCGAGCTGATTCCTTTTATCGGTTCTTCCCTGGCGGGGTATATATCGAGCAGCAAAACACTATCAAACCGGGCCAGACTTCTGGCAAATTCGCCGGCAAAGTCCTTAGTCCGCGTGTAAAGATGCGGTTGAAACACTGCCAGGAGATTTTGATTGGGATGCATTTCCTTTACTGCATCAAAAACGGCATCAATCTCAGTTGGATGATGGGCGTAATCGTCAATAAAAACAAATCCGATTTCATTGATGCGATACGAAAAACGGCGTTGTACACCTTTAAACGACTCCAATGCCTCGGCAAGGCGATACGGCGGGGGACCTGCTTGTATCGCCATTGCAAAAGCCACTAATCCATTGAGCAAATTATGCCTGCCTGGTTTGCTAAATCTAACCCCCTCAAGAGTAATTTCGGGAGTTCCCAAATCAAAAATGTAGGTGCCATGTTCAATCCTTAAATTTCTTATACAGTAATCGGAATTATCTTCGATTCCATAGGTAATGCCGTTCACCGGAAGTCCCTGGCGTACAAATAATTTTCCACCTGGTTTGAGTTTCGCTGCAAATTCCATAAAAGAGTTTACAAGCTCATTCTCAGTTCCATAAATGTCCAGATGGTCTGCATCCATTGAAGTGATACAGGCAACATCGGGTTGTAGCTGGAGGAAAGACCTATCGTATTCATCGGCCTCAACTACGGAATATTTACTCCCTTCGAAAAGGAAGTTGCTGTTAAAATCTTCCGATATTCCTCCCAGAAACGCTGTAAGCGGCGTGCCTGTTTCCTTTAATAAATGAGCCAGAATACTCGAAGTAGTTGTTTTTCCATGCGTGCCGGCAACAGCAAAGCAGAAGGTGTTTTTTGTGATCAGGCCAAGCACCTCGGATCTTTTCAATACTGGATAATCATTGGTCCTGAAATAACTGAGCTCCGAATGCGCGTCGGGAACGGCTGGTGTAAATACTACAAGCGTATCCGAAGGATCCCTAAAAGTATCCGGTATTAAATTCACATCATCATCATAATGTATATCAATGCCAAGAGCTGCCAATTCTTGAGTAAGCGGGGTTTCAGTGCGGTCGTAACCGGCTACATTTTTATCAAGGCAGCTGAAATAACGAGCAAGTGCAGACATCCCAATGCCGCCAACACCTATGAAGTAGATGTTCTGAAATTTTTGGCTATGTAGTTCACTTTTTTTCACCAGTTCAGCTATCCGTTTTTTGCTTTGATTAATCCCTCAACCTGATCAGCAATATGTTCAGTGGCTCTCGGTAGCGCCAACTTGGCGATTTCATCAGCCAGCGCCTGTCTTTCCGGCTCGGAGTTTAACAGCCGGGAGAATATTTCTTCAAATCTTTGATCCAGTTCATTTTCCTTTAACATAAGTGCCGCTTTTTTCCCCACCAATGCTTCGGCATTTTTGGTCTGGTGATCTTCCGCTACATTGGGAGACGGAATAAACACCACGGGCTTTCCAGCAAGGCACAATTCGGAAACTGATCCGGCGCCAGCCCTCGAAATAATTATATCCGCAGCCTCATAGGCCAGGTCCATTCTATTTATAAAATCATATATCCTGACCTTTGTTGTTTGGCATTCTTTATAGGTTTCGTAGTATAGTTTACCACATTGCCAGATTAGCTGCAGGTCTAATGAATCAAGGTAAGCCAGCTCTGTTGCCACAAGTTCATTGATGCGCCGCGAACCCAGGCTTCCACCCAGTACAAGCAAGGTGATTTTTGAGGATTCCAGTTCAAAATAATTAAGGGCTTCCTCCGAATTGGCCGTAGTAGCAATAATGTTTTTACGAACCGGATTCCCGGTCTTGATTATCTTGGAAGCTGGAAAGAATCGTTCCATGCCGTCATAGGCAACGCAGATCCTCTCCGCTTTGTTTGCCAGCCATTTATTCGTGATCCCTGCAAATGAATTCTGCTCCTGCAGAACACAGGGAATCCCTTTAGCCGCTGCCATGCGAACCACCGGGCCACTTGCAAAGCCACCTGTCCCGATAACCACATCGGGATTAAACTTTTTCAGTATACTTCTAGATCTGATCAAACTACTTATTAATTTCAGCGGAAACATCAGGTTTTTCAGCGTAAGCTTCCTTTGTATTCCACTGATCCATAATCCTTCAATTTTATACCCGGCCTGAGGCACTTTTTCCATTTCCATCCTTCCCTTTGCACCCACGAACAGGAACTCAGCGTCCGGAAATCTCAATTTCAATTCATTCGCAATGGCAATGGCAGGATAAATATGACCTCCAGTGCCTCCTCCAGAGAGTATGAACTTATAGTTGCCCACTCAATACTTCTAAAGGGTTTGTTTCATCTATATCAGAGCCTTCATTTGCTTCATACTCCTGTTTAATACTGGCGCTCAGAACAATTCCCACGGCCAGACAGGTCATCCAGATAGAAGTTCCCCCGCTGCTTATCAGCGGCAAGGTCTGTCCTGTTACCGGGAACAGCTCTACTGCAACAGCCATGTTTATCAACGCCTGGAATACAATTGGCAGACCTACGCCCACCACCAACAGCTTTCCAAACACTGTCTTATTGCTATTGGCAACTACTAATATTCTGAACAGTAAGAGCATGTAAAAAAACATAAGGGCAAAGCCACCGATCAATCCGTATTCTTCTATAATAATTGCGTAGATAAAATCTGATGAAGACTGAGGCAGGAAGTTTTTCATAACACTCTTGCCAGCGCCTTGTCCGACGATTCCACCGCTTGCTATCGCTATTTTTGCTTTTTCGATCTGGTAATCCGCCTCAGTGTCGGCCGGATCCCAAAAACTTTCTACCCTGCTGATCCACGTATCTACCCTATGTGGAAAAATATCCGGTATTGCTTTTGCTGTTAACACGAAAATTATCAAACACAATAACCCGGTTCCCACCATAACCGTGAGATATTTTAATGGATAACCTCCCAGGAAACACAACACCAGTACCATAAAAAAAATAATGGCCGCGGTAGAGAAGTTTGCCGGTAAAATCAATAGAATTATGAGGAAAACAGGCAGCCATAAAGGCAGAATG
>JBPCUI010000138.1:0-5065 GCA_051011235.1 Flavobacteriaceae bacterium | reverse complement strand
GAATAATTCATTACACCCCTCATTTCCGGAGAAAACTCCTCGATAATGAGAGACCAGTGCAGCTCCTCCAAATGATTTATATAGTTATAGGTATTCTCCAATTTTTTAATATTTAGTGGAATTTCCTCATTTCTAAGGAGCTTCATATCCCCGCTGTTAACCAGGGTTTCATAAATATTACCATTGCCCTGAAAATCGGAAAATTGAGACATAAATATGGCGATATAAGCCAGGGTGTCAATAGCCCTTGTATTCCGATTGGCAATTATATGATTGGCTCTGTCCATCTCGGAAATCTTAAATTGATTAAAAGCTTTCATCTCCGTTAATTCTTTCAGGTCGCCCTGAATCTGCTGCTTAATATTCAGGTAAGTTTTTAATTCTTCCTTCCTTTCTATTTTTTGTTGATTCCAGTTGTTGATCTGGAGTGCTATAAGGATACCGACCACTACCAGGAATATCTCACCAATAGCATAGATGGCATATTTCGTAAATTTATTATCGGTTAAAAGTCTTTTCCTGATTTGTCTAAAAAAATGGATCATATTGATTCAATTCAACTACTAAATCACCGCAGAGCGGGTATTATATATTTGTCCATGATCTTTTTTGGAGGGGGTATCTTAGTGTAGTTTCCGCCGGTAAATACCACTACCATATTGGCCTCCGGGATTACCATGATATTCTGACCGCCCCAGCCACCTGCAAAGAACATGTTTATTCCGGCCTCCTCAAATGATTTTGTCCACCATGAATAACTATAGCCATGTCGCCAGGAATTTTCTCCCGGTACCTTGATCTGCAGATTCCCCTTGTATGACTTTGAAGATTTATCAACCCAGGATTCCGGGACGATCTGCTTCTCTTCCCACCGGCCATTATTTAAAAAAGTAATACCCATTTTGGCCATAGCCCTTGAATTCAGCTTCAGGCCTCCGGCTGCCTCATACGGACCATCGTTGATCTGCCCCCACTCAAAATTTTCTATTCCCAACGGCTCAAAAAGATACTTTCGGGCAAAATCATGAACATTCATACCCGATGCATTTTTCAATATTTCGCCAAGCAGGATCTGGTTTCCACCCCAATAGGAAAAGTAGGTCCCCGGTTTGGCTACCATCCTGTTCTCCAGGATGCATGCAATTGCATCATCACATAGCCACAGTCTGACAATCGGATTTTCCAGGTTGCGATAAGAAGAAGTCCATTCGTTGCCTTCCAGGCCCGAAGTCATGGTTAGTAGATGTTCGATGGTAATAGCTTCCCTGCCTTGATTCTCGTATTGTTGGTAATCTGGCAAATAAGTAAAAATAGATTCCTGTACACTCTTTATAAATCCGCTTTCAATGGCGATTCCGATCAAGGCAGAGGTTATACTTTTAGTATCCGACATGATGACGTGCAAGCGATTCCTGTCCCATTGCACTACATCTCCCCAAAATTTGGGTTGTTCCCAATTGAAATCATGACCAGCAAAATACTCTTCTAAAACAAGCTTTTGATCTTTAAAGATCAACATTGAATGCACCTCCTTATATTTGGCGGATTTAATTTTTTTTATTGCCTTAAATATCAAGGCAGTATCTAGCGTGGTCTGATGTAAAGATCCGGTAGTAAAACCGTCGTTTAAATGTGCTGGAGTAGTGTATTTATACTGGCCGGAAGCATTGTTGCGGCATCCGATTGACAATATCGAAATCCCCAGAAGTAGAAATATGGATTTAACAATAATTGCCCGAGCTGCCATAGGATGCACTATTGCATCAAATGTATTGCGCCAGGCTGTTATTTAGAATGACAAATATCATGTAAACGGGGTACCGCTTACTTCAAGGCCCAAATATTGTGGATTACTGCTTTACATTGATTAGTACAGATTCGCAGCTCTTCAGATCGGAATTCAGAACTATTTCCTCGGTATTGCTGTTGTCTTTGATCTTGATGGACACAGTGTTAGGAGGGAATTTCCCAAGATTATGGGCGTAAAGAAAGAGATCATTCTTTTGGCTCGGGTCTAATTTAATCTCAAACAGCACTTCTCTGTAAGTGAGCAGGTGCTTTTTGATCACTTCGTCACCATTCAGGTAAATAGAGACAAGGTCGCCGTCTTGACGGCCGTGATCCCAAAGAATAATTTGTATTTGATCGCTGTCCACTACCAGTTCTTTTACATAAGAGATGGTTCTTCCGGCGAACTTCTCTCGAATAGGTTTCAACTCTTCTGTAGCCTTAATTGTCGGAACGGCAGGCTGTATTGAAGTGCTGGTCTTTGTGGCCACAGCAATTGCTTTTTCAGTTTTTCTTGGAGCCTTTTCTATAGTAAAGAAAGGCGTGGCAAACTTTGCTACATGGTATCTGTTGCTAGGCATTTGTTCGATGCCCATTATACGATAATTGCTACCGGTTGGCAGTCCTTTGCGTATTTTAATGCCATCCTGGTATTCTGAGTTCTTATAAGTACCCATGTCCTGTACCACCATATCATCTTTCACAAGGAAAAACCGAACAGGCTTGTCTTTGGCTATATTAAAGGATTCCCATTTAATATCTACCGGACCTGGTTGGGTCCAAACGGTAGACGCATCAGGGTAGGTAATTTTTAATCCAGACCTGAAGTTGATTCTGTCGTTAATGCGTGACTGGTTCAGCTGATCCATGGATTTTTTAAAATCGATATAAGGCTCATAAGCCGCGAGGCCAACCTGACCTTCTTCCAGAAGCCTGTACCATTCCTCCAGGAGTGGTAAGGCATCTACCCAGGCAATTTGATCCGGATATTTTTTTTCTATTTCCCGGAGTTTAGCCAGTACTTTTTTCTTATTCTTTTCCTCAACGGCAGATTTTTGTTGAGATGTATTGCTCTCCATAAGTTTTCTGACATGATTCAATTTCGAATAACCATACCGATTTTCAAGAAATTTCAGTGACTCTTCCAGGCTTAATTCATTTGTTTCTTTGTAATTCTCAGCAATGCTAAAAGCTGCCTGGTATTCAGACAGGCCTTTATTTATACTGGCCTTTGCGAGTTTGGAAATAACGGTTTCGGGGCTGTTTAGTGCCTGACTAAGCATTTCAAGTAAAAGACCCTTTGAGATGTTATCGCCCAGGTTAGCATATCCTCCCTGGAAATAATCAAATGCCAGGCCAGGAGATTCAAGAAGAATATATTTGTCGTCATTGGTTCCCAATTTTGCAGAACTACCAAATGCAGTGAGCACACTTGATCTGGTATCTGAGATCCAGGGATTGGGTTCCTCTGCAATGATCTGTTTACTAAAAGTAATCGGGTCGTCAGTGATTGTTATACCGGGCTCATCATTGGCATAAGACATGCACAAAAGAAATGTACAGAACAACCATAAATAGGTCTTCATAATCAGTAGTTTGGTAGGGGTGGAATATTAGTATTTCCAGCCGTACTAGTATAACTGATATCATCGATGAATATTATGTTTTTATCGATGAAATACAGAAAACATGCTTAATTCTGGGTAGGATCATATACAATCCAATGATAAGTCAATCTTTTAGGGTGTAAAGATGCAGGTTACTTTGTTTACCCCGCAATGGATATTCGCCCATTGTAACCGGTTGAAATTTAGTTTCTACAGGAGTTAGAAATTCTATTAAATATTTGGAAATCAATATATTGACACCCAGTTCATTGCATTTGGCCTGTATCCTTGCCGTTGTATTTAAAACATCACCGGAATAGGCGATATCTCGTTTCAGGACACCAATTTCCCCCGCCATTACGTTCCCGAGATGCAAACCCGCCTTAAATTCTGGTTGGAGCCCGTTGTAGTTGGCCCTATAATATGCAGACTTTGCAAGCAGGGACTCCTGGATATCAAAAAAGCAGTGTAAAACGTTGGTATTCCGATACCCTGATTTCGGACTCCAGCTAATTACAATCTCATCACCTACGTATTGATAGACTTCACCTTGTGTTCTTAATATGGAAGGTGTTATATCCTTATAGACTTCTTTAAGGAAATTGAAGTATTGCACTTCTCCAAGTTGTTCCGCAATCGCTGTAGAACCACGCAGGTCTAGAAACATAAAAATGCGAGCCTCTCGCCGAGGGTGAAAATACTTACCCATCAAGAAATCTAAAAATACTCCCGGTCCGTATTTGTCATTTACCAGCAGTGCAATAAGTGTTATAAGAACCACCACTAACCAGAATAAATAGCTATAGAGAAAACTAAAATTTTCTAAGTCCTGTCGGAGATTCGCAAAAACAACTGGCGAGAAGAGTGCGACATCCATTTGCATGGAATAGCTGTACATCAGGCTTATAATGCCCACCAAAATATAAACCATTGAGTAGGTAAGTAAAATATAGAACAGGCTTCTTCTGTACGATTTGGTGCGCAACCATTTCTCCCAAAAGAATACCATACTGGAACCGCCGAGGAGTCCGGCGGTAAGTCCGGTGATCAAACTTCCGATCAGGAATTGTGTTGCATCTATGCCACTGAGATCGTGATCAAAATAATTAAGGGTCGCATAACCATTTGCATATTGTAAGGCAGATACAAGGATCCAGAAAATGGTAATCCACATTACCTTTTTAAGTTGGTTTTTAGTTTGATAGGAGCTTAGGATTGGCTTCATTTTTTTGATTATATAACCAACTGATAAGAACTACTCCTTCCAAAACGGGATACGAATAGTTTCGCGATAATCCAGAGAATCTTGTTGTCCCTCTACGGATAACAGAACTACCACATTGATTTCATGTTCTCCCCTGGGTAGGTAGGCTACATCACAAACAGTAAGAAGCCCTACGTTCTGACGTAAAGGATGATCGTAAAATCTATACTTTAGGTCGTTGTGCAGTGAATCGTTTATATATAACTTAAATCTGCGGGCATGGCAATCCAGTGCCTCCTCGGCATTCATTCGGTACCTGTCCGGATCGTTAAAACCAAAGATATAGACCCCTCTTTTAGCGGGCACCAGATCAGGGCAAAGAAATTCGATAACCTGATCGTCCGATCTACCTATATAAGGCAGATAAACATCTATATATCCGTTGCTTACATATTTGGAAGGAATA
>JBPCUI010000137.1:0-6605 GCA_051011235.1 Flavobacteriaceae bacterium | reverse complement strand
ATCATAGGCTCCGTCGCTTCTGGAATGAGTTCTATCTTATCCTGACGTCTTTTAATTGTATCTTCAATTGCTATATATCCACCACCACGATCTGTTAGCTCGCGTGTATAAAAATCAAACAAAAAATCGTGGTATAATCTGTCGAAACCAGTAGTTCTGAGATGCCTCAATCTGGCTTCCCTGGTTCTGAGTCGGGCCAGAGCATTCATCTCCGGTACTAAGGCACTTTTACCTCTTTGCAGCACAAAATAGTACCAGAGCGGCCAGGCCTTGTATTTTTGTGTAAGAGGTTTACCATCCAGGTCAAATTTCCTTGATCGCTCGTGTTCCACGTTGAGAGCTTCATAGACTTCTGAAGCCAGAAACTCTGAAATACTTTCATCGAACCACTCATTAAGATCATAGGTTGCGCCGAGGTGTGGTTCGTCTACATTTTCCATAATAAAACAATGTCCAACCTCGTGTGCGAACACAAACTTTCTCACATCTCTGGACCCAGCACTGGCCGGTGATATCTGAGTATTTATCCAACACTGATCGCCCATCAGCCAATAGGCAAAACTAGAATAGTCTGAGACTGTTCCATTGACGAACATATAGTACAAATTGTTGTCAAGAGAACCGTAATCGGTGTATTCATTTCTTGCATCTGTCATAGCTGCCATCGCATCTTCAATAAGTTCCATTTTATCCGGGGTTGGGCTCGTACCCCAATTTGCAGGGATTACCACGTAATCTTTATTATTTCTATGATGATAGATATAGCAATCACTACCGTCGGGAGAGGCCCCTTCAGATAGGATATCATGGGTAATTCCTGTTGTGGGATCATGAGCCTTTGGACGTTGACTTAACTCTGAACATCGTGTGACCGTGTATTGGGCAGAAATCCCCATTTGTAACAGCACGAATACCGTAAACAGAAACCAAGTGATAGAATTAATATTTGGGCGGTGCTTTTGGCAGTCCTTTTTGGCTAGATATGTATACATTATTTTCATGGTTTTTTATCTTTTAATGAATTCTACCCTGCGGTTTTGTGCTTTTCCTTCTGCAGTGCTGTTGTCTGCAACAGGCTCTGCTTCTCCTTTACCTTTGGTATCAAGTCGGTTTGCAGAAACATTGTAAATCTTGACCAGCGCATTTTTTACCGCCTCTGCACGGCTTTTTGAAAGTGCCCTGTTAGAAGCATCGGTACCATCAGAATCAGTATGACCTATAATATACAATTTCATGCTCTTTTCTTGTGTTAGTGCCTGTGAAATCTGCCTGATAATCCCCATAGACTGAGGTTGAATATTGGCCGAACCGGAATCAAAGAGGATACCGTTCGTTGAGATCTTCCCTTCCGAAATCAATTTTCTTCGAAGATCGACCCCTCCTGCTGCAACTTTAAGATTGCTAATAAATATCAGCTCTTTACCATCTTTAAGACTGTTGACATTGAACTTTAAGGTGTTTAGTGCTGCACCGGATGGAATGAATCGCGGTACATCTACATATTTTTGTTCATTAACCCATAGTCTGAACCGTTGCTGGTTGACGGCAATGGATATATGCGGTTGATTCAAAATTGCCTCGCGAATGTCTGCCTTAACCGCACTATTGATCTCGCTACCGCCGCCTTTTGCGTAATTGCGGAGTCGGATATCAAAGGCGCCATATTGGCCAACTGGGATAAAGGCCCATGCGTAGTGACTTCCATTCTTAAAAGAGGAATTGTTATCCAGCATAAAGGTCAGACCCGCCTGAGAAGAGGTACTATTGTCTATCCCAACCGTGATTAGATCAAATTCGATGGTGTAATCCTCAGGCAGATCAACCAGATCCGGAATATAATGGATACCAAATCCCGGCATCATTTTTAACCACTTTTGTGCCGATTCTCCCATGGTAACAATCTCCCCACTTCCATTGGTATTCCATTTAGCAGGAAAGTCACCTACAAAATCGTTCACGAAATCATCGAAGAAAAGTTGCTTGTCGCCGGGCACAAAATCGAATTTGCTGTATACTTCAATCGATGGAGTACCTGTTGCTCCCCCATCATTGGTTGTTTGAGAAGTATTGCCATTTGAATTTGTATCTCCGCTATTTCCTGATGATTGTTCACCACTATTACCGGGATGCTGTTGTTTTCCTTTCTTACCTGGTTCCAGGATACTGTCCAGTGCCTGGTCTGTCTTTTTGGCCGTTTCATTTGCCACCCGTCTTTCTACGGTGCGTTCGGCAGCCTTTTCGGCCACCTTTCCCAATTTTTTTAAGAATTGAGCATCTGCGGTTTGAACTCCTCCCAGAAGTGTTATAACCGCTATCCAAATAATAGTTCTCATTTTGAATTGATTTATAAATTTTGATTTCACTTATTCTTTTGTAAAATGAGCGTTCTTGATAACCCTGTTTTTATACACGATCTTTAACTCATATGTGCCTTTCTTCAAATGGTTCACATTCAGATAGATCTTATAACTATCCATGTAGTCCATATGTCCTTCATACCTTTTTTTCTTCATGGCTGATATGAAGATTTGAACCGAGTGATCAGTTTTGTTCTGTTGGGGGAATTACTTCACTGGTATAAACCTACACCGAATAAAAGCTAAGGACTATAAGATATGTATCAATGCCTATGATAAATGTAACACGTCCCGTAATCCGTTGAATTAAAGGTAATTAGGAAGTCTTTATCTGAATATATTCCGATGGAGAACAGCCATAAGCCTCTTTAAAGCATTTGGTGAAGTACGAAGGATCGTTAAATCCTACCTGATAGCCAATTTCAGATACTTGTGCCTTGCTCGAACGCAAGAGGCTGGCAGCCAATTTCAATCTCTGGGACCGCACAAATTCGGAAGCTGAAAGACCGGTTAGTGCTTTGAGTTTTCTATGTAATTGCATCCGGCTCATACCTACAGCTTCACTGAATTCCTGTACACTAAAACCGGATTCGGTAAGTTTGGTTTCCATTACCTTTTGGACGCGATCCAGGAATTGTTCATCCAGGTCTGCGATCGCGATGTCTTTGGGTTTTAATATCAGTTCCTGGCTATAACGATCGCGCAACAATTTTCTGGATTCGATGAGCTTCTCTACGCGGGCTCGTAACAATTTTATTTTAAACGGTTTGGTCACATAACCATCTGCACCGGTGCTAAGACCTTTATAATGATCCTCTTCGCCGGCTTTAGCAGTCAGTAAAACAATAGGGATATGACTGCTGCGTTCATCGTTTTTTAATCGCTCGCACAATTCAAGACCATCGGTTCCGGGCATCATAATATCGGAGATGATCAGATCGGGTATATATCTCAGGGCGGCTTCTATACCTGAATCGCCGTCTTCTGCCTCCAAGATGCGATATTTGTTCTCAAATGTAGATTGAATGAGTTGACGGACATCTTTATTATCCTCTACCACAAGAATGATATCGCGTTGTTCCTGTTCCAGGTCCGATGCCAATTCGGGATCTATTTGAAGCTCATCAACCAATCCCGGTTCTTGAGATTTGAGTTGTTGCCCTTGAGAAATACCGATCTCTTCTGAGGAATAATAGCTTTTGCTGACGGGTATCTGAATGCTGAATCGCAGGGTTTTATCTGATGGTTGGTTTACACTTATCGCCCCCTTGTGGATCTCTACCAACTCCTTAACCAGCGAAAGTCCGATACCTACTCCTTCTGAGTGGGAATCTGACTGATAAAAACGATCAAATAGTTTTTCAACGGAGGATGGCCTGGAAAGAGTAGGTCCGTTCTCAACCACCAGGTCAAGGGATCCATTTAATGATTTAGCAGATAATTGAATAGAACCAGCTTGCTCTGTGTACTTGAAAGCATTTGAAAGCAGGTTTGTCAGTATTTTTTCGATCACATCCTTATCGAACCAGGCTTTATTAAGCCCTTCAACCTCAATAGAATATTCAATATTTTGTTGAATTGCCCTAAACTTAAAAGATTCTCCAATGGCCTTAATTAGGTTTGCAAGATCGGCCGAACTAACACCAATTTGGTATTTGCCTGATTCCAGTTTTGACAGGTCGAGAAGCTGATCGACCAGGCTTAATAGCCGATTCGAATTGCGTTGCATCATTTCAAATTCTTTGCGATCAGTTTCATTGGTGTTTTTAGCATCCAGCCGTTTTTCAAGTGGTCCTGAAATCAAGGTCAGGGGTGTACGGAATTCATGGGAAATATTGGCAAAGAAATTCGATTTCACGCTATCCAATTCCCGCAGTTTTCGATTTGTTTTTTGTCTATTCCTGATCTGAAAAAACAGAAAAATACCGATCAGGGATGTAATCCCTAAACCGCCCAACAAAATATTCCGTTGGTTGATCCGCTGTTGCTCGATAAGGCCTTTTTCAGAATTAAGCAAGGCTATCTCCTGTTCGTTCTTCTCATTTTGATACTTTTCTTCAATTTCTGTTACTGCCGCTATATTTTGGATGGTACTCAGTGAATCCTTTATTCGCATTGCCCTTTGCAGACTTTTATAGGCCTCTTCATTATCGCCACTTAGATGATGAGCCTCCGCCAGTTGAAATAGTACTTCTTCGGTGATAAGGCTAATATTTCTTGTAGTATCCTTGGTTTGTACCATAGCCCGCTCCAAATAGCTTATGGCTTTTCCAGGTTGGCGTTGTTGAATATAGAGTTTGCCAAGCTCCAAAGCTGCACTGGCACTCTCATAGACATTATTCATGTCCTCGTGCAACTGGAAGCCACTTTGGAGGTAATTTTCGGCTTGGGCATATTCCTTTTTTTCCAGTTTTACAAGGCCCAGATATATACCGATTTCGGCTGCTGCTGCCTGATCTTTTATTTCTGTAAAGAAAGAATAACTGGAGCTGAGCAGGCTATCGGCTTCACGATATCGCTCTTTGTGATAATAGACCTCCCCTAAGTGCCAGTCTGTGGTTCTTACGTAATAAGAAGGATCAATCGGAAGTTTTAAATATTCCTGGTTGGCCTTTAAATAATATTCCTCGGCCTTGTCGTAGTCTTCAAGGCCCTGGTAGACACGGGCAGTGCTTTGAAACCCAGCGCCAATAATCTCGGGTCGCAATCCAACAGCTGTATGAAGTGAATCTGCCTTGAGGAAGTATGTCAGAGATTTTTTTAGTTCATTTTGCCTGAAAAAAATATTCCCGATTGCGATATAAGTATCGGGCAATATGGCCATATCTTCCAACTCGAGCGCAACGGACAAACAGCTTTCACAAGCATTGAGTGCTTCATTCATTTGCCCTTGGAAATAATACATCCGACAAAGGCCATTATTCCCAACGGCTATCCCTCGTTTGTAATCTATTGCCGCCGATTTGTCAATACATTTATTGTAATAGTAGGTAGCTGAATCGTATCGTTGCAAACGCCATTGATAACTGGCCATCAGGTATTCCGCATCAGCCAATCCAATGTCGTATTTGATCTGAGAGCTATAATTCTTTAGTTTTTGGATAAAGTAATATGCACTGTCGGGATTTGGATTAATATTCTTTGAGACTTGAAATTTGTAGTTGTGATAAATAATAGAATCTTGCTCAGAGAGCTTTTTATCTTCAGTTTGAGCCATAAGCTGAACCAGGTTCAAAAAGAGGGAACCCAATAAAAGTAAAGCCCGCAATGCAAGTCTCCTTCCCTTGTTCATATAATACAGTAGGCTTGGGATAAAACTAATCTCCGAATTTGGTGAGCACTGATTTCCCGATCAATTTCCCTTTCTTGTTATAACTTTCCTGTTTTACCATTCCAACCTTAGGAGCATACCATTCCCTGCTGCTGCTGCTGACTTTTACACCCATTTTCGATTCGGTGCTTTGGGTAAGAATAACACAGTCAAATGTACCTGCCGGGGTGGTAACGGTTTCTTCTCCCTCTACTTTACGATCGAAAATTCTAACGGTCATCTTCATGTTTATGGGGTTCAAGCTCACATTCATCAAAAGATCGGCATCGGGCAGGGTTTGTCCAACACTCAGATTGTTAGGGAGGAAAAGATTGGTGCCAGAGACATCAATTTCCATATCCTTATACTGTTCCATCATGCCCGGTGCCGCAAGGGAATTAAAATCTATGGAGATCCCATCATTTTCGCAACTGATGCCATATTCGGAAGCCAGGACTAATTCTCCTTTATCATCGTGCATTTCATATGCTAATAGCGCTGTATTTCCGTCTGATTCCTTTACTACATAATCGATCACGGCCGTTGGTTTGTCATTTTTATCCTTGGAGGTGATCTGAAACTTGGTTCCTTGTTCAAAAGGATAGTACTTACTGCATCCGTTTTGTGCAACGGACCCATAGAAACAAAACAAAGCAGTCAGAAGGGTGAAAAATATTTTTTTCATCAGTTTAGATCTTTATAAATTCAACTCTTCGATTCTGGGCTTTCCCATCCACCGTATTATTATCGCCAACCGGTTCAGTCTCTCCTTTGCCTTCACTCTGCATGCGCGAAGCATCGATATTGTAAATATTCACCAGGGTATTTTTTACTGCTTCGGCCCGGCGTTTTGATAGATCCAAATTGGACGCGTCATCCCCATCGGCATCCGTATGACCTACAATATTCAAATTCATGCTCTTTTCCTGCATAAGCAC
>JBPCUI010000136.1:0-9687 GCA_051011235.1 Flavobacteriaceae bacterium | reverse complement strand
GGCCTATCCTTCTAATATTTTTACTGATTTTATGAACAACTTATTCTTCCGAATCATCCGTTGTACTTTCCACAGTTTCAACAGGTGGTACTTCTTTCTTGGCACCTCGTCTGCTCCTTCTTGTCGTTTTCTTTTTCTTAGGCTTGCCTGCGTTGTACAGCTCGTTGAAATCCACTAATTCTATCATCGCCATTTCCGCATTATCGCCCTGTCGGTTGCCTAGTTTAATAATTCTGGTATAGCCACCTGGACGATCGCCTACCTTCTCTGAAACAACACTGAACAATTCAGTAACTGCGTATTTGTCTCTTAAATTTCTAAATGCAACACGCCTGTTGTGCGTTCCTTTTTCGGCTGATTGATTGTTCTCAGCTTTGGATTTGGTGATCAGCGGTTCAATATATTGTTTCAAGGCCTTTGCCTTGGCCACCGTAGTATTAATTCGCTTGTGTTCAATTAGTGAACAGGCCATATTGGCCAACATCGCTTTCCTATGAGGGGCCTTTCTTCCTAAGTGATTTACTTTCTTACCGTGTCTCATGCCTATTTTTTATACAATTCCGGATCGCATATAGGCGAGCCGGCATGAAATTAGTCCTTATCCAGTTTATATTTGGAAAGATCCATACCAAAGTTCAAACCCTTGTTAATTACAAGTTCTTCCAACTCGGTAAGTGATTTTTTTCCAAAATTCCTGAACTTCATCAAATCGTTCTTATTAAAGGATACTAGGTCGCCCAATGTATCCACCTCAGCAGCTTTTAGACAGTTCAATGCTCTAACAGAGAGATCCATATCAACCAACTTGGTTTTAAGCAGTTGTCTCATATGCAATGATTCTTCGTCATATGTTTCGGTCTGAGCAATTTCATCTGCTTCAAGGGTGATGCGTTCATCAGAGAAGAGCATGAAGTGGTGTATCAGGACCTTTGCCGCTTCAGTCAAAGCGTCTTTTGGGTGGATTGAACCGTCAGTAACTATTTCGAAAATTAATTTCTCATAATCGGTCTTCTGTTCAACCCTGAAGTTTTCAATGCTGTATTTTACATTTTTCACTGGTGTGAAAATAGAATCTACCGCTATGCTGCCCAAAGGAGCATTCGATTTTTTGTTTTCCTCAGCAGGTACATAACCACGTCCTTTCTCAATGATAATCTCCATGTTAATGCTAACCTTCTGATCCATATTACAGATCACAAGATCAGGATTGAGAACCTGAAACCCCGAAATGAACTTTTGAAAATCGCCGGCTGTCAGCTGATCTTTACCGCTCACCGAAATGGAAACGGTTTCTTCATTTACATCTTCGATCTGCCTTTTAAAACGAACTTGTTTTAAATTGAGGATGATCTCGGTTACGTCTTCTACAACACCTTCGATCACCGAAAATTCGTGTTCAACTTTATCTATGCGCACGGAGGTAATTGCAAATCCTTCAAGTGAAGAAAGCAAAACCCTTCTCAATGCATTCCCAACAGTAAGGCCATATCCTGGTTCCAATGGACGAAATTCAAATTTGCCATCGAAATCAGATGAATCTATCATGATTACCTTATCGGGTTTCTGAAAGTTTAATAATGCCATAATTCAGATTAGTGTTGTATTATTTAGAATATAATTCGACGATTAATTGTTCTTTGATATTCTCCGGGATCTGTTCCCTTTCAGGAACGGACACAAAAGTACCTTCTTTCTTTTCAGAATTCCAGCTAATCCATTCGTAAACACTGCTGCTGGATTCCAATGCGCTATCGATAGCCTGAAGAGATTTTGACTTCTCCCTAACCCCGACAACATCACCAGCTCTTAATGCATAGGAAGGAACATTAACTAATTCCCCGTTTACGGTGATGTGCCTGTGTGATACCAGTTGTCTGGCACCACGGCGAGAGGTAGATATACCCATTCTGTAAACTACGTTGTCTAAACGGGATTCGCACAATTGTAATAGCACCTCTCCTGTTACGCCTTTACTCCGGTTGGCTTTGGCAAAAAGATTTCTGAATTGTCTTTCCAAAATTCCATAAGTGTATTTTGCCTTTTGCTTCTCCATCAGCTGGATAGCGTATTCCGATTTTTTACCACGTCGACGATTATTGCCGTGGTGGCCGGGAGGATACTGCTTTTTTTCAAAAGCCTTATCATCGCCGAAAATTGCTTCGCCAAACTTGCGTGCAATCTTACTTTTTGGTCCTGTGTATCTTGCCATTTTCTAAAAATTGGAAAGTGCGATTATGAATTAAGGCTTATCCTTCGATAATCGTAACTGCACTTTCAGTGAAAAATATGTGTTATGATATGAAATAATTATACTCTTCTTCTCTTAGGCGGTCTGCAACCGTTGTGTGGTAGCGGAGTAACATCTATAATCTCAGCAACCTCAATGCCTGCATTGTGGATGGTGCGAATAGCCGACTCCCTTCCGTTGCCCGGTCCCTTGACATATACCTTTACTTTTCTAAGTCCGGCTTCATGCGCAACTTTCGCACAATCTTCGGCCGCCACCTGAGCCGCATAAGGCGTATTTTTCTTTGAACCCCTGAAACCCATTTTCCCTGCAGAAGACCACGAGATAACATCACCTTTTTTATTGGTCAATGATATAATGATGTTATTGAAAGAAGCCGTGATATGCGCTTCTCCCGAGGACTCTACAACTACTTTGCGTTTCTTTGTCGATTTCGTACCTGTCTTTGCCATATGTTCTTGCGTATTGAGTAGTTAGTTTTAAGTATTTGGCCTCCATTAAAATGTAAGCAGGATTTCAATTACCCAATACTAAATACATCGTACTAATTACTATTTAGTTGCCTTTTTCTTGTTGGCAACCGTTTTCCTTTTACCCTTCCTCGTCCTGGAATTATTCTTGGTTTTCTGTCCTCTCAGCGGCAGACCAATTCTATGACGTATTCCGCGATAACAGCCAATATCCATTAGTCGCTTAATATTCAGCTGAGTTTCTGATCGCAGTTCCCCTTCAATTTTATACGAAGAGACCACGTCTCGGATTCGTCCAATTTCATCGTCATTCCAATCGGAAACATTGGTTTCTTCACTTACCTTGGCCTGCTGCAAAATTTCCTGGGCCCTACTTTTACCAATTCCGTAAATGTAGGTAAGTCCTATGACGCCTCTTTTTTGATTAGGTATGTCAACACCTGCAATTCTTGCCATAATTACCCTTGTCTTTGTTTAAATCTAGGATTCTTTTTATTGATCACGTATAATCTGCCTTTTCTGCGTACAATTTTGCATTCGGCACTTCTCTTCTTTATAGACGCTCTAACTTTCATCTCCGGTATATCTTAATATCTGTATGTGATTCTAGCTTTTGTTAAATCGTACGGGCTCATTTCCAATTTTACCTTATCGCCGGGAAGAAGTTTGATATAATGCATACGCATCTTCCCAGAGATATGTGCGGTAACTACATGTCCGTTTTCCAATTCTACGTGAAACATAGCGTTGGAAAGCGCCTCAATAATACTACCGTCTTGTTCTATTGGTGCTTGTTTTGCCATATACTAAGCTACTTTTCTGTTTTTTCCAGTTTTCATTAACCCATCATAATGCCTGTTGAGCAAGTATGAGTTTACTTGTTGTACGGTATCTATCGCTACACCTACCATAATCAAAAGCGAAGTACCACCGTAAAACAAAGCCCATCCGGGTTGTATATCCATAAGTTTTACCACTACTGCCGGTAAAACTGCCAGTAATGCCAGGAATACAGATCCGGGTAACGTTATAAGCGACATGATTTTATCCAGAAAATCCGCTGTATCCTTACCGGGTCTGATCCCGGGTATAAATCCGCCACTGCGCTTTAGATCATCGGCCATTTTATTGGTCGGTACGGTAATCGCAGTGTAGAAATAGGTAAAAATGATGATCAATACGCCAAATAGTATATTGTATGCCAGTCCAAAAATATCCTGGAATTGCACTTCCATCCACTGTCCAACAGCTGTATTGTTAAAAGTGCGTCCAAGCAGGCCTGGTGCAAACATGATCGCCTGCGCAAATATAATGGGCATCACGCCTGAGGCATTTAATTTTAGTGGAATATACTGCCTTGAACCGGCAATATTCTTCTCATAACCCCCCGAAGCTGTTCGCCTGGCGTATTGTACCGGTATTCTTCTTGTTGCCATAACCAGCAACACACTCACCAGTATCACAATAAACCAAAGGATCACCTCGATAAGCATGAACATCAGTCCACCCGTATTATTAGTCGTCCTCGATATAAACTCCTGTACAAATGACTGCGGCATGGTCGCTATAATACCGATCATGATCAGTAGGGATATCCCATTTCCGATCCCCTTGTCCGTAATTTTCTCACCCAGCCACATTGCAAATACACAACCGGTGACCAGAATGATAACCGAGGGTATTATGAAATTTAGCCCTTTACCTAATAAAAATGCACTGTCCGGAACACCTAATGCCCCCAGACTGTACAAATAAGCTGGTGCCTGAACAATACAGATGCCAATGGTAAGCCATCTAGTGATCTGATTTTTTGTTTTTCTTCCGCTTTCACCTTCCTTGTCTAGTTTCTGCAGGTAAGGAACCGCAATTCCCATTAACTGCACAACGATCGATGCCGAAATATACGGCATGATACCCAGCGCAAAAACAGAAGCATTGGCAAATGCCCCACCGGTAAACGCATTGAGAATTCCCAAAATACCCTGTTCGGTATTAGAAGATAATTCTGCCAATTGTGAGGTATCAATTCCGGGAAGAACCACCTGGGCGCCAAAGCGATAAACAAGTAGTAAGCCAAGGGTAACAATAATCCTTGACCTTAACTCTTCAATCTTCCAGATATTTGATATGATCTCAAAAAACTTCTTCATAGTGCCAGCTTCTTATAAGCTTATGGCTTCCCCGCCAGCGGACTCAATTGCCGCTTTAGCGCTTGCCGTAAATTTATGTACTGTTATCTTGAGGGGGGCCTTTAGTTCTCCCCTGCCCAATATTTTAACCAGATCGTTTTTATGTGCCAGACGATTCGCAACCAGGTCATCGAAGGAAACTGTCTTTTTAAAAGTTCCATTATCTACCAGACCCTGTAACGTATCCAGGTTTATACCCCTGTATTCCTTACGGTTAATATTTGTAAAACCGTACTTCGGTACACGTCTTTGCAATGGCATCTGGCCGCCTTCAAATCCGATCTTTTTTGAGTAACCAGATCTTGATTTAGCTCCTTTATGTCCTCTTGTTGCTGTTCCGCCTTTACCTGAACCCTGACCTCTTCCCAATACCTTGCCAGCCTTTTGTGCCGAGCCTTTCGCGGGTTTTAAATTGCTTAAATCCATGACGCTATTATTTTTTTACCTCCTCAACGGAAACCAGGTGTTTAACTCTTTCGATCATTCCCATTACACTAGCCGTATCGTTGTGCTCAACAATCTGACCGATTTTTCTCAAACCTAAAGCCTCAAGAGTTCTCTTTTGGTTCTGAAGCCTTTTGATACTGCTTTTAACTTGTGTGACTTTAATCTTTGCCATTCCTGTTGTGCTTATCCGTTAAAAACTTTTTCTAACGCCACCCCTCTTTGCTGGGCGACCGTTCTTGCATCCCTTAACTGTAATAAAGCATCAAAGGTTGCTTTAACCACATTATGAGGATTGGATGACCCCTGAGATTTAGATAATACATCCTGGACACCAACCGATTCTAAAACAGCTCTTACGGCTCCTCCAGCGATGACACCTGTACCGTGCGAAGCTGGTTGAATATAAACGCGAGCTCCTCCAAACTTTCCTTTCTGTTCGTGAGGCACAGTGCCTTTGGTGAGCGGAATTCTGACCAGGTTCTTCTTTGCATCTTCAATAGCCTTAGCTATAGCCGTAGCCACCTCTTTTGATTTTCCCAGTCCGTGTCCCACAACCCCTTGTTCGTCGCCGACCACAACAATAGCCGAGAATCCAAATGCCCGACCACCTTTGGTAACCTTGGTCACTCTCTGAACTCCAACCAGGCGATCCTTTAATTCAAGGCCTCCGGGTTTAACTAGCTCTACGTTTTTATATTTTGCGTACATATGCTGTATTAAAATTTAAGTCCTCCCTCTCTGGCACCTTCTGCCAGTGATTTTACTCTACCGTGATATAGATTTCCTCCTCTGTCGAAAGCTACTTTCTCAATCCCTGCTTTCGCCGCCTTTTCAGCGATTGCCTTACCTACCTGCTTAGCTACTTCGGATTTGGTACCTTTCGCTTTGGCCAATTCCTTGTCTCTTGATGAGGCAGCTACAAGAGTTACTCCCTTCCTGTCATCAATCAGTTGCGCATATATCTCCTTATTGCTTCTGTAAACACATAATCTAGGCTTTTCTGCCGTCCCTACAGAGGTCTTTCTGATTCTTTTGTGAATGCGCTCTCTTCTTTGAGTCTTCGTTAGTCCCATGCTGTTAAAATTATGCGGATTTACCGGCTTTTCTTCTCAATTGTTCTCCTACGAACTTCACTCCCTTGCCCTTATAAGGTTCTGGTTTGCGGAAGGATCGAATTTTGGCTGCGATCTGACCGACCAACTGTTTATCGTGGGAAGTGAGTTTTATTCTCGGGTTTTTACCTTTCTCAGAAGTAGTTTCAATCTTCACCTCCGGAGCTACTTCAATAACGATGTTATGAGAAAATCCAAGGGCAATATCTATTTTCTGACCCTGGTTACTCGCCCTGTATCCGACGCCTACCAATTCCAATTCCTTGGACCAGCCTTTAGTAACACCTTCGACCATATTTGCGATTAATGCTCTGTAAAGTCCATGTTTCGCCTTATGATCCTTAGAGTCTGATGATCTCGTAAGTTTTACTTCCCCTTCTTCCACGGTGATCTGAATATCAGAAAACTCCTGAGTTAATTCGCCGAGTTTACCTTTAACAGTAATGATGTTATCCTGGATTTCCACAGTGGCTCCTTCAGGGATTGCAATCGGACTATTACCTATTCTAGACATTTCTGTTAATCTTTAATTCGTATTAATAAACGTAACACAGCACTTCACCTCCAACATTATCGCGTTTTGCCTGTTTACTGGTCATAACCCCGTGAGAGGTAGAAACTATAGCAATTCCTAAACCGTTCAGAATCCTTGGCATTTGGTCAGATGACGCGTATTTCCTCAAGCCTGGTTTACTGATTCTCCTGATCTTCTTAATCACTGGCTCTTTTGTGCTTTTGTCGTATTTCAGTGCAATTTTAATTCTGCCCTGAAGTTTGTCTTCTTCAAATTTATAGCTGAGGATATACCCCTGATCGAAAAGGATCTTGGTCATCTCCTGCTTCAAGTTGGAAGCCGGAATCTCGACCACTCTGTGTCCTGCTCTGCTGGCGTTCCTAATTCTTGTCAAATAATCTGAAATTGGATCTGTTAACATTTCTTTCCTATTTATATATCTACCAACTTGCTTTCTTTACTCCCGGAATCAAGCCCTGATTGGCCATTTCTCTAAAAGTTACCCTGGATATTCCAAAGGTTCTCATATACCCTTTGGGTCTGCCGGTTAACTTACAACGATTGTGCATGCGTACCGGAGATGCGTTCCTGGGCAGTTTTTGTAATGCTTCGTAGTCTCCCGCTTCTTTCAGCGCTTTTCTCTTTGCCGCGTATTTTGCAACCAGTCTGGCCCTTTTTACCTCACGGGCTTTCATTGATTCTTTAGCCATATTATTTCTTTTTAAATGGTAAGCCCAATTCGGCCAACAAAGACTTGGCTTCTTTATCGGTGGGTGCAGTGGTCACAAAAGTGACATCCATACCATTAATCCTGTTTATTTTATCAATGTTTATCTCAGGAAATATTATCTGTTCAGTAATACCTAAATTGTAATTTCCTCTTCCGTCAAAACCGGTTGCCCGTATTCCCTGAAAATCTCTCACCCTGGGCAGAGCTGTCGTTACCAATCTGTCTAAAAACTCGTACATACGCTCTCCTCTAAGTGTAACTTTTGCTCCTATGGGCATCCCTTTTCTCAATTTGAACGCCGCGACATCTTTTTTAGAGATGGTCGATATTGCTTTCTGACCTGTAATCAGGCTGAGCTCATCCATTGCATGGTCAATAAGTTTCTTATCCGCCACGGCATCGCCAACACCTCTGCTAACGACTATTTTTTGCAACTTAGGTACCTGCATTACATTACTATACCCAAATTCATCGCGGAGTGCCTTAACAATGCGCTCTCTGTATTCTTTTTTTAATCTCGGTATATAGCCCATAATTATATAACTTCATTTGATTTCTTGGACACCCGGACTTTTACTCCATCCTGTACTTCATAACCTACTCTGGTAGTCTCTCCCGATTTTGAATCGATCAGTGCCAGATTTGATATGTGAATTGGTGCTTCCTTTTTCACAATTCCCCCCTGAGGATTCTTAGCACTGGGTTTTTCGTGCTTTGAAACCATATTTACGCCTTCAATAATGGCTTTATTCTTTTCGCGTATTACACGTACAATTTTACCCTCAGTACCCTTGTGGTCACCGGATATGATTCGTACGGTATCTCCTGTTTTTATCTTTAACTTCATTGCGTTCTATATATTAAAGCACTTCTGGAGCCAGTGAAACAATCTTCATAAACTGCTTCTCACGAAGCTCTCGTGCAACAGGACCAAAAACCCTTGTTCCACGCATTTCCCCGGTAGGTTCTAACAACACACAAGCGTTGTCGTCAAAGCGAATATATGAACCATCCGGTCTTCTCACTTCTTTTATAGTTCTCACCACTACCGCCGTAGATACAGTACCTTTCTTGACTCCACCATTCGGGGTGGCCTCTTTTACGGTAACTACTATTTTATCACCTACAGATGCATACCTTCTTTTTGTTCCACCCAATACACGGATAGTCAATACCTCCTTGGCACCTGTATTATCTGCTACTTTTAATCTCGATTCTTGCTGTACCATTTTATTTGGCTCTTTCTAGGACTTCAACCAATCTCCAACACTTAGTCTTACTCAATGGACGTGTTTCCATGATTTTAACCGTATCGCCGATATTGCAGTCATTGGTCTCGTCGTGTGCTACATATTTTTTGGTTCGCAAAACGAACTTCCCGTACATTGGGTGTTTTACTCGTTTAACTTCGGCAACCACAATCGATTTCTCCATTCTGTTGCTAGTAACAACGCCTACCCTTTCTTTTCTTAAATTTCTTTTTTCCATAAAGCAGAACCCGTTATTGGTTTTCTCTTTTTGTTAATTCTGTTGCCAACCTGGCCAACGTTCTTCGCGCTTTGCGCACTTGAAGCGGGTTTTCCAAAGGGGTTACCGCGTGAGCCATTCTAAGATCAGCGTGTTGTTTTTTGTACTCCGCCATTTTCTCTTTCAGCTCCTCTACGGATAATTCTTTGATCTCTGATTGTTTCATCTTCTTTGCTTTCAATCTTTCGTTAAACCACTAGGCTGTGTAATCACGTGCCACTATAAACTTGGTTTTCACCGGTAGTTTTTGCGCTGCGAGCCTGAGGGCTTCCTTAGCAACATCCATAGGAACTCCAGCCACCTCGAACATAATACGACCCGGAGTTACAGCCGCTACAAAATATTCAGGTGCCCCTTTACCTTTACCCATACGTACTTCCAATGGTTTTTTGGTAATAGGCTTGTCTGGAAATATTTTTATCCACAACTGTCCCTGCCTTTTCATATAAC
>JBPCUI010000135.1:0-2866 GCA_051011235.1 Flavobacteriaceae bacterium | reverse complement strand
ACCAGAAGGTGAGTACGAAATACGAATTACTTCATTAGGCTATGAGGATATTGTTCAGACGATAGATTTGAATCAAAATCTGAAAATCAATTTCCTGATGAAGGAACGTCCGGAACAACTGGAAGAGGTTATTCTAACTGAAGATGCCGAGAAAATCAATATCCGTAAACCGCAGATGAGTGTTAACACCCTATCTGCGCAAACTATTAAAGATATTCCCGTTGTACTTGGCGAGGCAGACGTTGTAAAATCCCTCTTACTGCTCCCCGGCGTAACCAGTGCAGGAGAAGCTTCTTCGGGATTCAACGTCCGGGGTGGTGCTGCCGACCAAAATCTGATATTACTCGATGAGGCGATTATTTTTAACTCTTCACACCTGTTTGGATTCTTCTCTGTATTTAATCCGGATGCGATTAAAGATGTTAAGCTCTACAAAGGAGCTATCCCGGCACGGTACGGCGGTCGTGTTTCATCAGTACTTGAAATATTTCAAAAAGAAGGGAACAGTAAAGAGTTTAAAATGAGTGGCGGAATCGGCGCCGTGGCAAGCAGATTACTGGCAGAAGGGCCAATAGTTAAGGACCGTGCCTCTTTTCTTGTAGGAGGTCGTGCCTCTTATGCCCAGTTAGTTTTACCTCTGATCAACATAGACAATTCTGCAAGTTTCTATGATCTCAATGCGAAATTGAATTACAAGATTAATGAGAACAACAATGTGTTTCTCTCCGGATATTTTGGCCGAGATAAATTCAGCATAAACGATCAATTTGTAAACACCTATGGTAACGCTTTTGTCAATTTCAGGTGGAATCATTTGTTCTCAAATAAGTTGTTCTCCAATCTTTCCCTGATCTATTCGGATTACTTCTACGGCCTTGAGCTCGATTTTGTAGGATTCGAGTGGAATTCGGGGATTCAGAATTTCAATGTGAAGTACGATCTGAAGCACTATATCAGTGAAAATCTTCAAATGAACTATGGCATCAACAATATTTACTACATATTTAATCCTGGAAAAATTCAGCCCAACAGCCCGGATTCTGGCATATTAGAGGATCAGTTGGTGAAGAAATATGCCAATGAATCTGCTGCCTATATAGATGTTGAACATAATATTACCAAGAATTTGAGCCTGGGCTACGGCCTTAGAGTCAGTCATTTTATCAGATTGGGGCAGGATGAATTATTTGTATATGAGAACAACCAGCCGGTTGTATTTGATCCGTTTCAGTTGGTCTACCAAGAAGCCACACCTATCGATACAATTAACCCGGGGAGAAGTGAAACTCTTAAGGATTTTACCAATCTTGAACCACGTGCATCCCTGGCCTATACCATTAATGACAACAATTCGGTGAAGGCGAGTTATAACAGGATGGCACAGTATTTACATTTGCTATCCAACACAAGTTCGCCTACCCCATTGGATGTATGGACACCAAGCGGACCCTGGGTGGAACCACAGCTTTTGGATCAATACGCACTCGGCTATTTCCGGAATATAAAAGATGGCGCATACAGTCTTGAGACCGAAGTATTCTATAAAGACATTCAAAACAGGATAGACTATATAGACGGGGCCAACCTCATTGCAAACGACGCCATTGAACAAGTGATCTTAAGCGGTGAGGCACGTGCATACGGACTGGAAATACTATTTCGTAAAAATGAAGGCAGGTTCAGAGGGTGGTTGGCCTACA
Organism: Flavobacteriaceae bacterium; assembly: GCA_051011235.1. Taxonomy (GTDB): domain Bacteria; phylum Bacteroidota; class Bacteroidia; order Flavobacteriales; family Flavobacteriaceae; genus JAHEJJ01. The sequence continues at coordinate 1,166 of JBPCUI010000135.1, read as the reverse complement.
CTTTATCGAGATCGGAGCAGCGCACTCCGGGTCGCCCGGCTGTAGTAGACAATGGGCGCAGCAATTTGGAAACAGGGATCAACCAGGGCGAATGGTATAGCACACCTTATGACAAGACGCACGACCTGGCACTATATGGTAATTATGAACTCACTAAGAAATGGCGATTCAATGCTAACTTTATATATCAGACCGGTCAGCCAACAAATTATCCCCTCGGCCAGTTCGAATTTGAAGGCCTTGTTGTTCCCTATTACGGCCTGAGAAACCAGGAAAGGCTGCCCGATTATCACCGGCTCGATATAGCTGCTACACTGACCCCTACCAAAAAGAATAAGGATACAAGTTGGCAGTCGGAATGGGTTTTTAGTATTTACAACGTCTATAACAGGCTTAATGCGGCTTCCATCAATTTCAGGCAGAATCAGGACACCGGGGTAAATGAGGCTGTTAAGACATCGATATTTGGCATAGTGCCTTCTGTAACTTTTAATTTTAAATTTTAAATGTCCAGGCGGAACTTTTCATATTGGGTATTAATCTTAGTTGTTTGCGTAGCATGCGAAGACGTGATCGATGTGGAAACACCTACGGAAGAACCGAGATTGGTGGTAGAAGCCTTGATTCGGGTCGATGAGACCCAATCTTTCTTACCAGTCCGGGTCAAAGTTTCACTTACCAATAATTTTTTTGAGGAGACTCCGGTAACTGAGCTGGAAAGCATTGTTATTTTTTATGAAGAATTTGAAGACGGCGTTATTGCATTTACAGGTTCTTCAACATTGGCCGAAGTAGCTCCGGGTACGGGAATCTATGAACCAGACCCAAATTTTATGGACGATCAAAGAATTCCGACCGTTGTAATATTTGCAGAGAAGGTAGTATTCAATATGATCATTAGACACCAGGATCGAACATATTTTGCGGAGACCAGTTTTGTTCCTTCGGTACCGATTATTAGTGTACAGCAGGGTAATGGTACGTTTTTTAGCGAAGACGATACCGAGTTAATCGTCCTGTTCGCCGATGATCCTAGCAGTGATAATAATTATGTCTTCGATTTTGATTTTAATGAGTATTTAGTAACAAGTGATGAGTTCTACCAGGGCCAGCTATTTCAATTCTCTTATTTCTACGATCGTCAGTTCGAGACCGGGACAGAAATA
>JBPCUI010000134.1:0-3548 GCA_051011235.1 Flavobacteriaceae bacterium | reverse complement strand
TAAATCTCGGCATTACCCCTTCTTCGATCATTCGGGAAAAAGCATTTCAAAATTTCAGCCCTGTAGATTTACCGAGTTCCGTAAATCAGATCTCTGGGGTTTATGTTCTGTCGGGTGCTTTAAATACAAACAGAATAACCATCAGGGGGGTAGGTGCAAGAACACCTTTTGGCACGGACAAGCTTCGGCTGTACTACAACGGCATTCCGGTGACCAACGGAACTGGTTTTTCCACTATTGAAGCGTTCGACCTGGAGAACCTCAGCAATATCGAAGTTATAAAGGGACCTAAGGGGACGGCTTACGGATCCAATTTAGGCGGGGCAATTTCTCTTAACACAAAAAAGACCGAAATACTGTCTACAAGCCTCTATAATAATTTCACTGCAGGTTCCTACAATATGATAAAAGATAATTTGTCTGTTGTTCACCGGGATTCCACTTTTAATTTGGGACTGCATTACAATCATTTGCAAACAGATGGTTACCGGGACAATAACTCCTTTGACAGAGATGGTCTTCTTCTCGATACCTCTTTTAAGACGGGAGCTAAAAGTTCTATAAACCTGTTAGTTAATTATATTGACTACACCGCTCAGATCCCAAGTTCTTTGAGCCAGTCTGATTTCGATGAAGATCCAACCCAAGCGGCATTTACATGGGGTCAGGCCCAGGGGTTTGAAGCGAATAAATACACACTGGCAGGTCTGTCTTACAAGGGAGATATTTCATCCGACTTAGAAAATTCTACTACGATATTTTACACATACTTGGATCACTATGAGGCCAGGCCATTTAATATACTGGATGAATATACGAACGGATATGGATTTAGGTCTGTCTTCAACGGCGGTTTCAATTTTCAACAAAATCGCGGAAATTATATTGTAGGAGCCGAGTTTTACAGAGATGAATACAGCTGGTCTACTTTTGAAAATCTCTATGAGGAAAATAATGGTAATGGAAGTCTGCAAGGAGAAGAATTGAGTACAAACCGGGAGTTTAGACGGCAGTTTTTTGCCTTTGCCGCACTTTCCCTGGACTTCACAGACAGATTTAGGGCTCAGTTAGGTCTGAATGTAAATAAAACTCATTATGATTACCGGGATTTGTTCAATACGGGTGCCGGGAACAGAAACGCCAAAAGAAATTTTGATCTTATATGGTTACCAAACCTCGATCTTGAATACAGATGGAGCAACAAGGCACTTGTCTATGCAAATATAAGTCGGGGGTTTTCCAATCCCAGTCTCGAGGAAACACTTACGCCAGATGGTATTATTAATGCCGATATAGAACAGGAAAAAGGATTTAACTATGAAATTGGGACAAAATGGAGTCTTATGGATGCAAGACTCTGGTTCACCCTGGCAATCTACCGCATGAATATTGACGATCTTCTAGTCGCAGAGCGCATCGGGGAAGATCAATTTGTTGGCAGGAATGCAGGTAAAACAAGACATCAGGGATTGGAATTGGACATGAATTATTCCTGGTACCTTCAGGGCGATTTTAAGCTTTCCCCCTTTATAAGTTATACGTTAAGCGACCACAGTTTTATTCGTTTCATTGATGACGATATGGACTTTTCGGGCAATGAACTCACCGGGGTTCCAAAACATCGGTTAAATGCCGGGCTTCGGATCGAGAAGAGTCGGTGTTTTTATTGGAACACTACTTACCAGTATGTAGGTGAGATCCCTCTAACCGATGCCAATAGCTTATACAGTGAAGCTTATGGCATTTTGAATACCAGGTTGGGATTCACCAGGGAATTTTCCAATCACTTTTCTGCCGGGTTGGACTTTGGAATTAATAATATATTCGATACTGTCTATGCCCAATCGGTACTGATCAATGCTGTGGGATTTGGAGGTTCAGAACCGAGGTATTTTTATCCCGGCAATGACAGGAATTTTTACGGCGGTTTGCGTTTAAGGTATCTTTTTTAAGATTTGTTGAGCTCCTGCAACCATTTCTTCACATCAATCTCTGCAGAAATAGTTCTGTTCAGGTCACCTATTGGCATTCGGTTTTGTTCCATGGAGTCTCGGTGACGAATGGTAACTGTTTCATCCTCAAGGGTCTGGTGATCTACAGTTATGCAGAATGGAGTACCCACTGCATCCTGACGACGATATCTTCGCCCGATAGCATCTTTTTCGTCATAGACAGTATTAAAATCCCATTTAAGATCGGCCAGAATTTTATGTGCTATTTCAGGTAATCCGTCTTTTTTGACAAGTGGTAATACTGCAGCCTTAACAGGTGCAAGAATTGCAGGTAATCTAAGAACGGTTCTCAATGTGCCATTCCCGAGATCTTCTTCAAAAAGCGAATTAGAAAATACGGCAAGGAACATTCTGTCCAGCCCAATGGATGTTTCAACCACATAAGGCACATATGATTCGTTGAGTTCAGTATCAAAATACTGTAACTTTTTTCCAGAATACTTCTGATGACTCGCAAGGTCAAAATCTGTTCTAGAATGGATTCCCTCCAGTTCTTTAAACCCAAATGGAAAACGGAATTCAATATCGGCTGCGGCATCGGCGTAGTGTGCCAATTTCTCGTGGTCGTGAAACCTGTAATTTTCCTCTCCCATTCCAAGCGAGAGGTGCCATTTGATGCGTTGTTCTTTCCAGTACTCATACCATTCTATCTGAGTCCCCGGGCGAATGAAAAACTGCATTTCCATCTGTTCAAACTCGCGCATCCTGAAGATAAATTGCCTTGCTACAATTTCATTTCTGAAAGCCTTTCCTGTCTGGGCTATGCCAAAAGGAATTTTGAGTCTGCCTGTTTTCTGAACATTTAAAAAGTTCACAAAGATCCCCTGTGCGGTCTCCGGCCTTAAATAAAGGTCCATAGCACTTTGGGCAGATGCGCCAAGCTGTGTACCAAACATTAGGTTGAACTGTTTTACATCTGTCCAGTTCGATGATCCGGATACCGGGCAAACAATACCGAGTTCTTCTATCAAGGATCTTACATCGGCCAGATTTTCGTCTTCCAATGATCTGCTAAGTCGCTTAATAATTTCTTTAGCTTTCTGCTTATATCCTAATACCCTTGCATTCGTATTCAGGAACTGATCTTTGTCAAACTGTTCACCGAATCTTTTTGCCGCTTTTTGGACCTCCTTTTCAATTTTCGCTTCAATTTTAGCCACATGATCCTCTACCAACACATCAGCGCGGTATCTTTTCTTTGAATCTTTATTATCTATCAGGGGGTCATTGAAAGCATCAATATGGCCAGAGGCTTTCCAGGTAGTAGGGTGCATGAATATAGCGGCATCCAGGCCTACAATATTTTCATTCATTTGCACCATGGCCCGCCACCAGTAATCCCGAATATTATTTTTTAATTCCGCTCCGTTCTGGCCGTAATCATATACTGCACTCAGGCCGTCATAAATTTCGCTTGATTGAAATACATAGCCGTATTCCTTGGCATGCGAAATTACCTTCTTAAATACATCTTCTTGTTTTGCCATTCGGCAAAAATAGAATATTACCCTAAAAGTGTACTAATTATTTAAGCTG
>JBPCUI010000133.1:0-3576 GCA_051011235.1 Flavobacteriaceae bacterium | reverse complement strand
CTGCAATTGACTTCAGAATTATCAAAATTATTGGCACAAGAATCGGAATGGATGAACGCAATGCGCCGGGCCTTTCTCCATCTCTCTCGGGTAGTTCGCCCAAATCACCTATTGATTCCGGATCAATAAAGGTTTTCGAGGCATAGATTTTAGCATAGAGGAGTGCAGCTAATAGAGCGACCAAGCTTACCGGAAAACCGATTGCTATGACCAGTCCTAAATTAGCGTCCAAAATTCCTGCTGCCGCTATGGGTCCAGGTGTAGGGGGGACAAGTGTGTGCGATGCCAGGAGTCCCAGGCCCAAAGCAACTGAAGAGCCTGCTATAGTAATTTTTGCCCTACGGCTAAGGCCCTTGTTTAAAGGTTGCAATAGGAGAAAACCGCTATCGGCAAATACTGGAATAGAAATAATATACCCGATGATTCCCATGGCCGAAGGGATATTTTTTCTCCCTATCCATTGCAAGACGCGTTCTGCAATACTAAAAGCGCCACCTGTACGCTCAAGAAAAGCCCCTATGATCACCCCGAATAAAATTATCAACCCAATCTTTCCTAGCGTATCTCCAAAACCGGTATTCACTGAGGAAACTAATGCGTCTAAAGGCATTCCTGCAGCCAGGCCATAAAGGATAGCAATTATAAAGAGTGCGAGGAAGGGATGCAACTTCCATCGGGTGGTCATAAGTATGATGAGAAGTACTGCAATTAGCAGATAGAACAATTCCATAGGTGTAATGTACTTAATTCCTAGGAGACCAGGTCGGCCAATTCTTGTCCTACTGCACTGCCGATCGCTACGCCCATCCCGCCTAAACGTACTCCACAAGAAACACGAGGACTTACGGTTTTCACAATTGGTCGTTTTTTATGACCAACCCCCATAATTCCACTCCACCATTGATCAATCTCAAATGTCGTTTCCGGTAGAATAACCTCATCTAACAAGGAAGTTAAATACGCTTTGATCTCTTCGGTTTGTCCAAGTTCAGTTGTTTGCTCTTCTCTTAAATTCAGATGGCGACCTCCGCCCAATAAGATTCTATCCGCTACATTTCGGAAGTAATTGAATCCCTTATACATATGAAAGGTACCTTGTATGTTCAGGTCTTTGATGGGCTTAGTGATAAGCACTTGAGCCCTTGCAGGTTTCACTTCTTCATCCAGGATATCTTTAGCGAAACCATTTGTGGCAATCAATAATTTTTCGCTTTTCATGCTGAACTGATCCGTTTCTACGGATACATGATCTCCATTATCTTCGAATGATTTAACGGTGGTGGAATTTAAAACTATGATTCCCTGCTTATATGCCAGGTCTAATAACCCAAGCATCATTTCACCTGTATCTAACTGGCCTTCAAAACGATTCCAGAGTATCGTTTTTTGGGTTTTTCCAAAACCAAAAGAATTCGGGCGCTCTTCAAATACAGGCTGCCCGAATATAGGCTGCAATAAGAGATTTATTTTCTCCCGGGCTTCGAGGCAATCATTGTATAGGTCTGTTTCTTTCTCAGAAAAAATTTCATAGCCACCTAAAGTCTGAAACTGAAGTTTATCATCCCCCAGACTGCTTTTTACTTTCTGGACGCCTTTCCACCTTTTTTGGATGAGGTTCAGAATTTCCTCTTCACTATGTGACTTGAGGTCGTCCAAAATTTCAGACATACTCCCGAAGCAAGCAAAACCGGCATTTTTAGTACTTGCCCCTTGAGGCAGTATCCCTCGTTCCAGAATAATGATTTTAGCTTTTGGAAATTTCTTTCGAAGGGCAAGCGCACAATTTATCCCAACTATTCCGCTTCCAACGATAGTAAAATCTACATTTTGAAGCCAAGATTTATACTCCCAATAGCTCAGCATGATATGAGTAGTTTGTGTCCTTTAAATGCGCTTCAATTTTCTATATTTCCTTCATTTCAAAGTCTTCCATGAATTTTGTGGTATAGTTCCCAGCAAGGTAATCCGGGTGGTCCATCAATTGTCTATGGAATGGAATAGTGGTGTGTACTCCTTCGATCACAAATTCATCTAAAGCTCGTTTCATCTTATTGATTGCTTCCTCACGTGTTTGAGCCGAGGTTATCAATTTGGCGATCATGGAATCATAATATGGCGGAATGATATAACCGCTGTACACGTGGGTGTCTAAGCGAATGCCATGGCCTCCAGGTGTGTGTAAAGTTGTGATCTTGCCAGGAGAAGGTCTGAAGTCATTGTATGGGTCTTCCGCATTAATTCTGCATTCAATTGAATGCATCTTAGGAAGATAATTTTTTCCGGAAATTGGAACACCAGCTGCTACTAATATCTGTTCACGAATAAGGTCATAATCTATTACTTGTTCAGTAATTGGATGTTCTACCTGAATTCGGGTATTCATTTCCATAAAGTAGAAATCTCGATGCTTATCTACCAGAAATTCCACAGTTCCGGCCCCCTCATATTTAATATATTCCGCTGCTTTAATTGCAGCCAAGCCCATATTCTCGCGCAACTTATCTGTCATAAAGGGAGAAGGGGTTTCCTCTGTAAGCTTTTGGTGTCTTCTTTGAATGCTACAATCGCGTTCAGACAAATGACACGCCTTGCCATACTGATCACCAACGATTTGAATCTCAATATGACGAGGTTCTTCGATAAGCTTTTCCATATACATGCCGCCATTACCAAAAGCAGCCTCTGCTTCCTGCACGGCACTTTCAAATGCTTTTTCAAGTTCATCTTCCTCCCAAACGGCACGCATACCTTTTCCTCCACCACCAGCTGTTGCCTTAATCATAACAGGGTAGCCAACCTTTTTAGCTGTCTTCTTTGCATCTGCCACGTCCTTCAATAATCCTTCAGAACCGGGAATAGTTGGCACTCCGGCTTCCTTCATTGTTTCTTTGGCTGTGGCTTTATCTCCCATCTTATCAATCTGATCCCCGGATGCCCCGATAAACTTGATATCATGTTCTGCACAAATTTTTGAAAACTTAGAGTTTTCAGAAAGGAATCCATATCCCGGATGTATTGCATCTGCATTAGTAATCTCTGCAGCTGCAATTATATTAGGTATTTTCAGATATGAATCGCTACTTGGAGCAGGGCCAATACATACAGCTTCATCGGCAAACCTTACGTGGAGACTTTCTTCGTCCGCTTTTGAATAGACGGCTACGGTTTTAATCCCCATCTCCTTGCACGTTCGGATTATTCTTAGAGCGATCTCCCCGCGGTTAGCAATTAGTATTTTTTTGAACATACTACTAGACTTTCAATTGGATTATTCCTACTTGAGCTAATCCAGATATTAATAGAGATGTTAATTATCAACTTAAGACGGATCAATCAGGAATAAGGGTTGATCAAATTCCACAGGGGAAGCATCCTCTACCAAGACTTTTACCACCTTACCTGATACTTCAGATTCGATATCATTGAAGAGCTTCATCGCCTCAATGACACATAAGACATCACCTGGCGCAATTGTCGCCCCTACTTCTACGAATGAAGGTTTGTCTGGAGAAGGTTTCCTGTAAAATGTTCCGATGATCGGAGATTTTATTGTTATGTATTTGGAATCATCTACGT
>JBPCUI010000132.1:0-17574 GCA_051011235.1 Flavobacteriaceae bacterium | reverse complement strand
GCTTTATAAAAGCTGATCCGATGATGGCCCCTTTGGCAAATTCTGTTGCATGCTTAAAAGTCAGGGCGTTACTGATACCGAATCCAACAATTTGAGGGTTCTTAAGCTTCATTGCCGCTATTCTTTTAAAGTAAGCCGATTGCTCTTCGCCGAATCCGGATTTGGCTCCGGTAGTACTCGCCGAGCTCACCATATAAATAAAACCATCCGAGGCACTATCAATTTGGCGTATTCTTTCCTCGCTGGTTTGAGGGGTGATTAGGAAGATATTTAATATGCCGTGGCGATCAAAAATTCTGCTGTACTCTTTCAAATATACATCCAGCGGAAGATCGGGTAAAATGAGCCCATCAATACCAATTTGTTGGCATTTTCGGCAGAATTCCTCCACTCCGTATTGCAGTACCGGATTAAAGTATCCCATTATGACCAAAGGGATTTTTACCTTTGAACGGATCTCCTTTAGTTGTTCAAATAAGAGTTCGGTATGCATTCCATTTTTTAGTGCGGCTGTTGAGCTTTCCTGAATAGTTGGTCCGTCTGCCAACGGGTCGCTGAATGGCAGTCCGATCTCGATCATATCCACACCCTCTTGCTCTAAACTTGTAATAATTGTCGCAGTATCGTCCAGGGCAGGATAGCCTGCAGTAAAGTAGATGGAGAGGATTTTATTTCTTTGCTTTAATGTTTCTTGTATCCGGTTCATTGCTTATAACTAAATCATTGTGATGGTCAAAGGTCAAAATAATCGATATAGGTCTGAAGGTCCTTATCACCCCGACCTGATAAATTTATTACCACTACATCATCTGGATTAAAGCCACGGTGCTTAAAAATGGCAAAGGCATGTGAAGTCTCTATTGCCGGAATGATTCCTTCCAATTTAGATACAAGCAAACCTGCTTCCATGGCCTCATCATCTGTGATGGAAATAAATTCTCCGCGACCTGATTGATAGAGATGTGCATGCATGGGCCCCACACCTGGATAGTCAAGACCGGCTGAAATTGAATAGGGTTCAGTGATCTGCCCATCTGCCGTTTGCATCAGCAAAGTCTTGGATCCATGGATGATACCTACCTTTCCCAGAACAGAAGTAGCAGCACTTTCACCGGAATTAATTCCCTTGCCGGCCGCCTCCACCGCAATAATTCCAACTTCTTCGTTATCCAGGAAATGATAATATGTACCGGCTGCGTTACTGCCACCGCCCACACAGGCGATAACATAATTGGGATTGGGATTGCCTTCCTTTTCCATCAATTGACTTTGGATCTCTTTGGAAATTACAGATTGAAACCGGGCTACCATATCCGGGTACGGATGCGGACCCACAACAGAACCGATGATATAATGAGTATCCAGAGGATTATTGATCCAGTCCCGAATGGCTTCATTTGTAGCGTCCTTCAGTGTACGGCTTCCCGAAAGTGCCGGTCTCACCTGCGCTCCCAGCATTTTCATGCGGGCTACATTAGGTGCTTGCCTGGCAATATCCACTTCGCCCATATAGACCACACATTCAATGCCCATTAGAGCACAAACCGTAGCTGTAGCCACTCCGTGCTGTCCGGCACCGGTCTCTGCAATAATTCGTTTTTTACCCAATCGTTTGGCCAATAAGATCTGGCCAACAGTGTTATTCACTTTGTGCGCTCCGGTATGACACAGGTCTTCTCTTTTAAGATAAATCTTTGCATTGTATCTACGGGATAAATTTTGGGCGTAGTACAAGGGCGTGGGCCTGCCCACATAATCTTTCAAAAGCTGATGGAATTCCTTTTTGAACTCTTTATCATTCGTAATCTGAAGGTAATTAAGTCTTAGTTCCTCGGTGTTAGGATAGAGCATTTCAGGTATAAAGGCGCCTCCAAAAATCCCGTAGTAACCATTTTCATCGACGTGAAAGCTTTTCATAAGTATTATTTGTTAGAGGGTGTATGACCTATCTTTTCAATAAATTTTTTTAAGGCAGCAGTATCTTTCAGCCCTGGTTGCTTTTCAAAACGGCTGTTGACATCAATTGCGTAACAATAGCGGGATTCCGGATTTTTTTTAAACTCAACTATTGCCGCTACATCTTCGGGCCCTATGCCACCACTGAGAAAGAAAGGGATGGTAGAGTGATAATGCTTTAACAATTGCCAATCAAATTGCTTGCCGGTACCACCGGGAAGTTCACCTCGTGTATCAAACAGATAATAATCGCATGAAGATTCATAGGGCGCGAGGCTCGCAAAATTAAATGCTTCGTCAATGGCAAAAGCCTTGATCAGTTCAACTTTGCTAATTCTACTCGTCGGATTTAAGTTCTTAAGACGGGCACAATATTCTGGACTCTCCTCACCATGCAGTTGGACGGCATCCAGATCGTGTTCGAAAATCTGAAGAATTATATGTTCAATGGTTGCGTTGACAAACACCCCCACTTTCTTAGAATCTGACAAACCTTCCATGCTGCCGTGATTGAAATAGCGTGGCGAGGGTTCCCAGAATATAAATCCCAGGTAGTCTGGCTGCAAAGCGGCCACTTCCTCGGTATTGAATTTCATTCCGCAGATTTTCAGTTTCATTTCTCCAATTGGCTAATAAATTCCTGGGCTTCCTTAGCAGGGTTTTTAGATTTCATAAAATTTTCACCAACCAGGAATCCTTTAAAACCGCATTGCCGCAATCCAACAATGGTCTCAATAGAGTTAATACCACTTTCAGATACTTTTATGTAATCATCCGGAATTTGATCTGCCAGCGATGCACTTGTTTCAACTGAGACTTCGAATGTTTTTAAATTCCGATTGTTGACACCAATCATTGCAATTTCAGGTATCAGGTTTGTTTTGAGCTCTTCTTCATTATGTATCTCTAATAAAACCTCCAGGCCTATACTTACAGCCAAGTCCGTAAATGATCGGACTTCCGCAGTTGTTAATATTGCCGCTATTAGCAGAACTACATCGGCACCGTGTGCTTTGGCTTCAAGTATCTGGTAAGGGTCTATAATAAATTCTTTTCTGAGAAGCGGGGTCCGGACACTGGACCGCGCAAAAAGAAGATCGTCCAGTGATCCTCCGAAAAACTGACTATCGGTCAGTACAGAAATGCCACAAACCCCAGCTTCGCTATAGCCTTTGATCACTTCATGAACACTTAGGGAATTGTTGATCATCGGTTTGGAAGGGGAACGTCTCTTGTGCTCTGCTATGATTCCCGACTTACTGGTTTGAAGTCGTGCGGCAAGGGAATTAACCGAGCGATCAAAAAGAGCACTTTTTTCTAATTGGCGGATCGGAATGAGCGACTTTTTCAAGTCGACCTCCCTGTTTTTGGCAACTACTATTTTATCCAGGATCTGCATACTAATGCTATAAACTACATACTAATTTTTACTTATCTTTTGCAGGCCCTTGAGTGCATTCAGGGCATTTCCATTTTGCAGGGATGCACGAGCCTGTTCAAAACCTTCCTGAGGTGACAGATCCTTTACAGTAGCTATGGCGATCCCGGCGTTGGCACAAACCACATTGTTTTGCGCCTCGGTTCCTTTAGACTCTAAGATCTGCATAAATATTTTAGCCGATTCTTCTATACTGTCACCTCCTGCGATCTCATTGGCACTAACCGAACTTACCCCAAAATCCCCGGGATTAAGAATATTCTCCGAAATATTTGAAATGGTCTTTGTAGGCCCTGTGAGCGAGATTTCATCGTAGCCGTCAAGCGCGTGGAGCACCGTATATTTCTTATCCGTATTTTGATATAGATAACCGTACATACGTGCGAGTTCCAGATTGAAAACGCCGACCATTTGATTTTTCGGGAAGGTTGGATTTACCATCGGTCCCAGCATATTAAAGAAAGTTTTTACAGCAAGCTCCCTGCGAATGGGTGCCACATTTTTCATCGCTGGGTGAAAAAGAGGCGCGTGCAGAACGCAGATTCCAGTTTCTTCTATGGACCTTCTCAGAAAATCCTGGTCGCTGCTAAAACGTATTCCTAAGAACTCAAGCACATTGCTGCTGCCACAGGTAGAAGAAACGCCATAATTGCCGTGTTTAGTTACGGGAACACCTGCACCCGCAGTTATGAATGAAGCAAGAGTCGAAATATTAAACGTATCCTTGCCATCCCCTCCGGTTCCACAAAGATCAATTGAGTTGTACTCGGATAGATCTATCGCCAGGCATAATTCCAGTAAGGCGTCGCGGAAACCTTCTAATTCTTCGATGGTTATACTGCGCATCATATAAACCGTTAAAAAAGCAGCGATCTGACTGTGGTTATAGGCCCCTTTGGCTATATTTATCAAAACCTGCCTTGCATCCTCCTTGGACAGTAAATCGTGATTGATCAATCGGTTTAATATTGTTTTCATCCTTAGTTTTCCCTTTAATTTTTTTCCTGTCCGCTTTTCAACCAGTTTTCGAGGATTTGTTTACCGTGGGGCGTGAGCACCGATTCCGGATGGAATTGCACTGCACTTACATCGTACTCTCTATGTCTTAAAGACATTAACTGACCATTCTCATCCATTGAAGTCGCTATTAAATCCTCGGGCAACTCCGGATCCACAACCCAGGAATGATATCTTCCTACTTCGATTTCCTCCGGGAGCCCGTCGAACAGAACATCTTCTTTTAAAACCTTGATCTTTGTAGCAACACCGTGGTAGACCTCATCCAAATTAATGAGTTTACCACCAAAGACTTCCCCAATGGCCTGTTGCCCTAAGCATACGCCAAAAATACGTTTAGTTGGGGCATAAGTCTCTATGATTTCCTTTAACAGGCCTGCTTCATCAGGAATGCCCGGACCTGGAGATAGCACGATATTTTCAAAATTTTCTATCTCTTCCAGACTTAATTGATCGTTGCGTTTTACTTCTACCACACAATTCAATTCTTCCAGGTAGTGCACCAGGTTATAAGTAAAACTGTCGTAGTTATCAATGACCAGAACTTTTTTCATAATCCTCAAATAGTTTCGGCGATATCGAGCGCATTATTGAGCGCTCCTAGCTTGTTAAAAGTTTCCTGTAACTCTGTTTCCGGATCTGAAGCGGCAACCAACCCGGCACCTGCCTGATAAAATAATTCGTGATTTTTGCTCAGAAATGTGCGGATCATAATGGCGTGGTTAAAATCGCCGTTGAAATCCATAAATCCAATAGCTCCGCCATAGTAATCCCTGCTTGTAAGTTCGTATTTCTCAATGAGTTTCATTGCCATATGCTTCGGAGCGCCACTCAGGGTACCAGCGGGAAATGTATCCGCAACTATTTTCATTGTAGAAGTGTCTTTCTTTTTTTTGGCTGTTACTTTGGAGACCAGGTGTATCACATGGGAAAAGAACTGAACTTCTCTGTAGTTTTCTACTTTAACATCATTCCCGTTCCGGCTGAGATCATTGCGCGCCAGGTCCACAAGCATCACATGTTCACTATTTTCCTTGTCGTCTTCAGTGAGTTTTTTTGCAAGGGCAGCATCTTCCTCGTCGTTGCCTGTTCTTTTAAAAGTGCCTGCTATGGGATGGATTTCGGCCTTGCCTTTGTTGATTACCAGTTGTGCTTCCGGTGAGCTTCCGAAGATCTTAAAATCCCCATAGTCGAAATAGAAGAGATACGGTGATGGATTAATTGATCTCAGGGCCCTATAGACATTAAACTCATCTCCTTTGAACTTTTGCTGAAATCGCCTGGAGAGTACTAATTGGAAGACATCGCCCCTGTGACAGTGCTTTTTAGCAAGCTCAACATGTTGCATGTATTCCTGGTCCTTTAGGTTTGAGATCGGGCTCCCCTGTTTGGAGAAATTGTAAGTGGCGAAATTCCTCATACTGAGAAGGTGCTCTATTTCCTCGATATTATTCTCTCGCCCGTGGCAATGAGCAAAAATATATGCCTCATTCTTGAAATGATTGATGGCGATGATGTTTTGGTATATCGCGTAATAAATATCAGGAATATCAAGGTGTCCTTCTTTTTTTGATATTTCTATGTCTTCGAAATAACGCACTGCATCATATGAAATGTATCCAAACAGACCGTTATTGATGAATTTAAAGCCGTTCTTCTCTGTTTCAAATCTCTGGCTGAATGCGTGAATAAGCTGCATCACATCGGTATTTTTGTCAATAGGCTTTCTCTCCTGTGAGCCATCCGGCAAAAGTTGAGTTATAACATTGTGCTGCACCTTAACAGAGGCGATCGGGTTGCAGCAGATATACGAAAATGAATTATCATTCGCCCTGTAATCACTGCTTTCCAACAAAATACTATTCGGATACTGGTCGCGTATTTTCAGGTATACACTCACTGGCGTTATCGTATCGGCCAGTATCTTTTTATAATATGTATCCAGTTTAAACTTCATAACAAAAGACATTAAAAAAGGCTTGTCGTGTTAGACAAGCCTTCTGGTATTTTTAACCTATAAAGTGCCCTACTCACGACCCAAGACGAAAGTTCAGCCACCACCAGGTATTAGTTGTTCTTATAGTCATAGCGCCAAATATAGAAAGGAATTTTAAATTATCAAATCCGGGTAAATAAAAAACCCTGGTCTAAGTATCAAAGACCAGGGTCTGGATGTATTATAATCAAAAATCAGAATTCCAGATCAACCACAAGATCGAATTCATCATAAATTGTTTTATCCCCCAGGTTTTCAAAGAAACTACCCGAGCCGTATCTGACATCGTATTGTGCTCTGTCTACTTTCATCGTAGCAGTAGCTTTAGATCCGTAGACTGAGACATCCAGGCTAATGGATTTGGTGACACCTTTAATTGTTAGATCTGCCTGAACCTCATAAGAGTTTTTGCCACTGGCGGTTACTTTGGTAAATTCGAGGCTGGAAGTAGGATGCTTCTCAACACCAAAGAAATCATCCGATTTAAGGTGCCCTTCAAGTTTACCTTTATATTCTCCTTCCAGGTCGGTAGAAACCAGGCTGCTCATGTCCACAACGAATTCACCCCCGGAGAGTTTATCCTCGGCGAAAACAAGTGACCCGGAAACCAGATCTACAGTTCCTGTGTGAGAACCGGTGACCTTATAGGCTTTCCATGTAACCTTGCTCTTACTCGTGTTAACTTCTTTCTTAACTTCATTCACAGGATCAACCGCATTTGCAGATGCCCCGATAATCAGTGCCATTGCCAGGCTTAAAAAATTCTTTTTCATAATATCAGATTTAAAATAATTGATTAAAATTTATGTAGTAATAGATTTAATTCTTCCAATTCCTGACGGGAGAAGTTTTTAACCAGGTCATCCTCTGCCTTTCTGACAATTTTGTCCATGACCAGTAATACTTCTTCACCTGCCGTCGTAATTGTAATTTCCACTTTGCGCCTGTTCGATTCGCAGACTATTCTCTGCACAAATCCTTTGTGCATTAGTTTATCTACAAGCCGGGTAGTATTACTCATCTTACTCACCATGCGTTCATTGAGTGTAGATAAATTTGCCGGTACGCCTTTTCTCCCTCTGAGAATTCTCAACACATTGAATTGCTGCAGGGATACTTCGTAGGGTCTCAGTGCTTTTGTAAGGACTTCATTGAGTTTGTTGTACACCAGAATAATATGAATGACCGTCCTGCTTTTAAGCGGAATTCTTTTTTCGGTCTTAATGACTTCCTCAACATTCATGTTATTACAATATTTGTATATACAAATGTATTTAATAAAAACCGTTGCACCTTTAGGGCGAGACATAAATTTCTGTTAATTCTGGTTGGGAGTGATTTTTTGTTTCAAAAATTCAGCCATTCCTGCGTATAGCGTAGGATAGATTTATATTTTAGCCAAAAAATAATCGGATAAATGGCAGATCTCAGTCAGGAAGAATGGGCAGAACAGCTTGCAAATGATAATAACGCCGTCATACTGGATGTAAGGACAGCAGAAGAAATGGAAGACGGGTATATCCCCAATGCCATTAATATAGATATTTATCTCGGGCAGGGATTCCTCGATGGCTTGGAAGAACTCGACAAGTCTAAGAACTATTATGTCTATTGCCGGTCTGGGAACCGAAGCGGCCAGGCATGTGCATTGATGAACCACAACGGTATTCCGAACGCATATAATTTAGAAGGTGGTATCATCGAGTGGGAGGGTGAGATTACGGACTAATTATAATTTCAATTAAACTGAATCCCGCTTGCAGCGGGATTTTTTAATTTATGTCCATGCGTGAAGAACTCTTACACTACGTATGGAAATTCACAAAATTTCAACTCAATGGTTTGCAGACTGCGAAGAAGCAGGTCCTTCAGCTTCTGGATGTTGGCACGCAGAATAAGCACTCGGGCCCTGACTTTTTGAATGCCCGAATAGAAATAGACAAACAGCTTTGGGCAGGGAATATTGAAATTCACGTGAAATCTTCAGATTGGTATGCACATAAGCACAGTATGGATCGTTCCTACGACAATGTTATTCTTCATGTAGTATGGGAATTAGACAAACCGGTTTTCAGACCTACCGGAGAAGAAATTCCCACTTTAGTCCTGCGCAATTATGTGGCAGAAAGTTTGCTGGACAGTTACGTCCGTTTAATGTCTGAAACAAACAGGAAATTTATCAATTGCGAGGATTGCGCATCTGAATTTTCGGTTTTCCTGCTATTACCCTGGTTAGAACATATATTTAGGGAACGACTTGAACAGAAATCCCGGGAATTAGATGATATTTTATCTGCCTCAGCTAATGATTGGGAGAAGCTATTATTCATAGCGTTGCTAAAGAACTTTGGCCAGCGTGCAAATCGCACGAGTTTTCTATCACTTGCCAAGGCGATCGACTTCAACATTGTTAAGAGAATAAAAAATAATGCGGTTAGATTGGAGAGCCTGCTTTTTGGTCTAAGTGGTCTGTTAGAGAAATACCCTGAAACAGATCCGTATCACAGCTTACTTGCTAGTGAGTACAATTATTTAAAGAAGAAACATAAACTGAACGAGCTTCAGGTTGAGATGCCGGAATTTATGGGAGTTCGCCCGCTAAACTTTCCAACGATTCGACTGTCGCAGTTTGCGGCACTTTATTCCAATCACCAAAATTTGTTCAGCAGGCTTATCGCATTGAAAAAACCAGATGAATTTTATGAATTTTTCTCAATTCAATCTTCCGGGTACTGGAAAACGCATTATAATTTTGGGAAGACATCCAAAGAGAAATCAGGTGGATTGAGTAGAGCTTTTAAAGATATGCTGATTATCAATTGTGTTGTCCCGTTAAAGTTCTTATATGCCAGAGATCGAGGAGAAGATATTTACCAGGAGCTTAGAAATCTAATTAGCCAGCTGAGTAAAGAGAATAATAATGTTGTTTATCACTATCAGAGCTTAGGTTTTCCAGCTCGCCATGCATTGGACTCACAGGCACTTTTACATTTGCACGATTCCTATTGCAGGAAGAATCGTTGTCTGGAATGTGCATTAGGCAATCAAATATTGAAATGAAAGCATTATTTTTAACCGGTGAATTTTTTCTATCGAATACTTTATTATTTTCAAAAAAGGGGCTTCGAAGTCTGCCGGCGTATTGCAGAACGCTTGGGAATAAGGGCCAGGGTAGTGCGTACAACTTTTATCTATCTTACTTTTGTAACACTGGGTTTTGGTTTTGCACTATACCTGTTTCTGGCATTTTGGCTTGGAATTAAAGATCTAGTGTACACCAAGCGAACTTCTGTTTTCGATCTATGACTATGATAAGAATGTTCCGTATTGCTAAATCGATAGGATCAGTCCGTTATAATTTGTTAGGACTCTTTCGTGCCAGAATATATTTGGCGATTGTCTTGATACTCACCATTTTGCTTATAGGCGTCATTGGATATCGATATATTTCGGATTTCGGATGGTTAGATGCGCTTTATATGACGATAATTACCGTCACCACCGTAGGTTTTATGGAAGTGCGCCCTCTGGACGATGAATCAAAGATTTTTACGGTTATTTTAATTATAAGTAGTGTATTTATTTTTGCATATGCTATTTCAGTAATTACCGAATATATTCTTAGTAGAAACTCACTTCAGATCTTAAAAACTAAAAAGGTGAAGAACAAGATAAACAGTTTAACCGGGCATACGATTGTCTGTGGTTTTGGCAGAAATGGAATGCAAGCCTCTGTGCGGCTTAAAACGTATAAACGACCGTATGTGGTAATTGAGCGAAATCGGGAGATTATTGAAAAATACGATAATGAGATATTCTTTGTTGAAGGTGATGCCAATGAGGACAGCGTATTGCTGGAAGCCGGGGTTAAAAGAGCTTCTAATCTTATAGTTACACTACCCGATGATGCCGCCAACCTGTTTGTGGTCCTCTCTGCTCGGCAATTGAATAAAGATCTTTTCATTATAAGCAGAGCTTCCCAAATAGGATCGCAAAAAAAACTGAAGCTCGCCGGAGCAGATAAGGTGATTATGCCAGATAAAATTGGCGGTGACCATATGGCATCGCTTGTTGTCCTGCCCGACCTGATCACCTTTATGGACAAATTATCGGTAGAAGGAGAACATACTACTAATCTGGAGGAGATTGCCATTGAAGACTTCGGGGGCGAGGAGGCGCACAATTCATTGCGCGATTTGGATTTGAGGAGGAAAACAGGTTGTACAATTATTGGGTATATCTCGCCCGATGGTACATATATTATCAATCCCGAGGCCGATATGCAATTGCAACCCAGGAGCAAAGTGATTGTTCTGGGAAGACCAGAGCAAATCCAAAAACTTAATGAAATGTTCCATATTGGTTAATACACATAAACAATAATATTTGATTGCTTTCAGAATTTTTAGGATATTGTTGGCCTTACTAACTAACTAAGAACCAAAAATAAAACCCAATGAAGTTTAAACTTCTCACCCTGATTGCGCTGTTAAGTCCTTTATTTATTTTTTCACAAGAGAACTCGGAAATGGGTCTGGACGACCGGATAAATGCCTGGTTTTTACCTATCACCGAAGTTTGGGAAGGAATAGTTTTTTGGCAGGTTCCCGGCACAGGGATTCCGTTAATAGTGATTATTCTGGTTTTTGGAGCGACATTTTTCACAATTTATTTTGCCTTTATCAATGTGAAGAAATTCCCTTTGGCCATAAATGTCGTCCGTGGTAAATACGATGCGCTGGAGGGGCCAGAGGGGCATGGGGTAGAAAAAGCCGAAGTAAATATTGTGGAAGGGGATCTGCCGGATACGATCAGGGATGAAAGTAAAGATGGGGAAGTAAGTCATTTTCAAGCCCTGGCCACAGCCGTATCCGGAACGGTAGGTCTTGGAAATATAGCCGGGGTGGCACTCGCTATTGCCATTGGAGGACCCGGAGCTACTTTCTGGATGATTCTTTGTGGCTTACTGAGTATGTCGACCAAATTTGTCGAATGTACTCTTGGAGTTAAATACAGGGATGTTGGTCCGGACGGAACGGTTTACGGGGGCCCCATGTACTATCTTTCGAGGGGGTTAAAGGAAAGGGGTTTTGTTCGTCTTGGTAAAGTACTCGGAGCCCTGTTTGCGGTAATATGTGTCGGTGCTTCCTTCGGAGGAGGAAATGCCTTCCAGTCGAACCAGGCTGCCGAACAACTGGCTGCGATGCTCTCACTCGAGGGCGGTTCCATAGGATTTTTGATAGGACTGGTTTTTGCAGCTGTAGTTGGCGTAGTGATCATCGGTGGTATTAAACGTATTGCTTCCGTTACTGAAAAGGTCGTTCCATTTATGGCAATCATTTACGCGCTGGCCTGTTTTGCGGTCATCTTTGCCAATTTTTCATATATAGACGATGCTTTTATTCTGATTTTTAAAAGTGCATTTACCCCTGAAGCAGGATTGGGCGGGTTAATGGGCGTACTGATCGTTGGTTTCCGAAGGGCTGTGTTTTCAAACGAGGCCGGCGCGGGATCGGCGGCTATTGCCCACTCGGCAGTTAAAACCAAGTACCCGGCGAGTGAAGGAATTGTTGCACTGCTAGAACCTTTCATCGATACGGTCGTAATTTGCACTATGACTGCCTTAGTAATCATTTTTTATAACAGTGGAGGTGCGTTTGAATACGGAGGCGATGGAGCCGGTAATGTAGTGGTTGATGGTGTCGCATTGGGAGGTGTTAATCTAACGTCGATGGCTTTTCAATCTGTAATCCCTTGGTTCCCGTATATACTGACCCTGGCAGTGGTGCTGTTTGCTATATCTACAATGGTCTCCTGGTCCTATTACGGTTTACAATCCTGGAAATATTTATTCGGACGTAGCAGATTCAGCGATTTAACTTATAAGATTTTATTTGTTGTCTTCACAGTAATTGGTGCTTCAGCATCTCTAGGTGCAGTATTCAGATTCTCAGATGCCATGATTCTTGCCCTGGTATTTCCGAATATGATTGGACTGATGTTACTCTTTCCAAGAGTTAAGGAAGAGCTCAACAAATATCTTTCTGCTATCAAGGAGCTGAAAAGGCAGGCCGCTAGTGAATAAACTAAAATCCCACTTCAATCTTAACAAGCAGGAGCGAAGTGGGATTTTCTTTTTATTACTGTTGATTTTTCTTTTCCAGTCAGTCTATTTTATTATAAAGAGTATAGAATTTGGATCAGAAGACCTAAAGTTCAATCTGGATACTCATGCTCAAGAGCAACTAGACTCGCTCATCGCCTCTGCCGGGGTCAATGAGGCAATCAATATTAAACCCTTCAACCCGAATTTTATTTCTGATTATAAGGGATACGTTTTAGGCATGAGTCCGGATGAAATAGACCGGCTGCATCAATTCAGGGAATCCGGCCGATTTCTCAATTCCTCAATAGAATTTCAACGGATAACTAAAATTTCGGACTCACTCTTAGAGCGCATTTCTGTTCATTTCAAATTTCCGGATTGGACGGTCGCTAAAAATAAATCGGTAGATATAACCAAAGAAAATTCGTCCGAAAATGTCAATAGGCATCGAAATGAAAGATTGGATATTAACCAGGCAACTGCAGAACACCTCATGTCAGTGCCAGGCATAGGTCCGGTCTTATCAAAACGAATAATAAAATTCAGAAATGCACTGGGTGGATTTATAACAGACGAACAATTACTGGATGTATACGGATTGGATCGGGAAGTAGTAGAAAGACTTTTGAAAAGATATGCTGTTTTCCAACCGCCGGAGGTAAAACAGCTCAGCCTTCAAAACATAACTGCAGAAGAGTTATCGAAATTAGTTTATATATCATATCAATTGGCAACTCGGATTATACACTATAGGGATAGTCTTGGCAGCCTTGATTCCGTGGAGCAATTAACAAAAATACAGGATTTTCCTTCTGAAAAAATTAACAGAATTAAGCTATATTTGACGCTGTAAAAAATATTTGGATTTTATGATAGCGGAATCTATGTCTACAACTGGATTTGATTACTCGGAGACGAAACAAATGGTGGCAGCATCGGCTCGCGACTTCGCGGAGCAGTATATCAGACCACATATTATGGAATGGGACGAAGCTCAGATCTTTCCTGTTGAACTATTTAAAAAGGCCGGGAAAATGGGATTTATGGGCGTATTGGTTCCCGAAGAATTCGGGGGCTCAGGTTTGGGTTATCATGAGTATATCGCCATTATTGAGGAAATATCTAAGGTAGACCCATCAATTGGACTTTCTGTTGCGGCACATAATTCGCTGTGTACAAACCACATTCTTTTATTTGCTAATGAAGAACAAAAAGAAAGATGGTTGCCAAAATTGGCAACTGCCGAGTGGATAGGAGCCTGGGGTTTAACAGAGCACAATACGGGATCAGATGCCGGAGGAATGGCGACAACAGCGGTGAAAGATGGTGAGGATTGGATTCTTAACGGGGCTAAAAATTTTATCACGCATGGGATAAGTGGTGATATCTCTGTTATTGTAGCCCGTACTGGTCAGAAAGGAGATAGTAAGGGTATGTCCTCATTTGTAGTTGAAAAGGGAACCCCGGGATTCAGCAGCGGGAAAAAGGAGAACAAACTCGGAATGCGCGCTAGTGAAACCGCAGAACTTATTTTTGATAATTGCAGAGTTCCCAATGCAAATATGTTGGGCGAAGTAGGTGAGGGTTTTGTTCAGTCGATGAAAGTCCTGGACGGTGGCAGAATATCTATTGCAGCTCTCTCTTTGGGGATTGCGAAAGGCGCATTTGAAGCTGCTTTGAAATATTCGAAAGAAAGGGTGCAATTTGGAAAACCGATATCGAGCTTCCAGGGAATTTCGTTTAAGCTGGCCGATATGGCTACAGAAATAGAGGCCTCTGAATTACTCACACATAAAGCAGCATTTTTGAAGAACCAGGGACGGGTTAGTACTCAAGGTAGTGCAATGGCGAAAATGTTTGCTTCCGAGGTCTGTGTAAAGGTGGCTAATGAAGCAGTTCAGATCCATGGCGGCTATGGTTATACCAAAGATTTTCCTGTCGAGAAATTTTATAGAGATTCCAAATTATGTACTATCGGTGAAGGAACGACCGAGATCCAGAAATTGGTAATTTCGAAGAATCTTTTGAAGTAATTTGCTTACCATTCATTAATTCCTTTTATATTTGCACACTTAAAATCACAAAAGAAAGGAGGTTGTAGCCTATGTTAATAATACCAGTAAAAGAAGGCGAGAATATAGACAGAGCGTTAAAAAGATTTAAACGCAAATTCGACAGAACCGGCACAATGCGCCAGCTCAGGAGAAGACAACAATTCACAAAACCTTCTGTAACCCGAAGACAACAGATACTCAAGGCCAGGTACATTCAGGGCCTGAGAGACCAGGAAGAGATTTAAAATTTGAATACTCTGATATAAGATCCCGCTGATGCGGGATTTTTTTATGTCCATACTCAAATGAAGTTTAGTAACTTTAGACTATGTCAATCGAAGCTTTTCAGTCCTATATTTCATTGGAAAGGAATTATTCCCCGCATACCCTGAAAGCTTATACCCGCGATATATTGGCTTTTAAATCCTTTTGTAAATCGGAATTTGAATTGAAGGATCTGTCAAAGGTTCATTACAATATGATTCGAAGCTGGATCGTCCAGTTGGTAGGTGAGGGTATTTCGAACAGGAGTATCAACAGAAAAATTGCCTCACTGACAGCCTACTATAAATTCCTGCTTAAAATTGAAGCAATTGCAGCCAGTCCGCTTGCAAAACACAAATCGCTTAAAACTTCAAAAAAGGTCGAGATTCCTTTTTCAGAAAAGGAAATGATTAATATTATACAGCAGATAGATTACGCTGATGACTTTGAAGGGGTCCGCGATAAACTCATCATCGAACTGTTTTATACAACGGGTATCCGACGCGCCGAATTGATAAACCTGAAGAGCGAAGACGTAGACCTTCAAT
Organism: Flavobacteriaceae bacterium; assembly: GCA_051011235.1. Taxonomy (GTDB): domain Bacteria; phylum Bacteroidota; class Bacteroidia; order Flavobacteriales; family Flavobacteriaceae; genus JAHEJJ01. The sequence goes on along the minus strand of JBPCUI010000132.1, from coordinate 2,195 downwards.
CGAGGATACTTCGTGTTCTGGGTAAAAGGAATAAAGAAAGGCTAATACCTTTACTGGAGAGCACAATTACTCTTTACAGACACTACTTACAACTTCGGGCAGAGTTGCTCGAAGGCCAGGAGGTGGAGTTTGTATTCCTCTCCAAGTCGGGACTTAAAATTTACGAAACTCTTGTATATAGAATTATTAATCGGTATTTTAGTAAGGTATCGACCAAGGTCAAAAGAAGCCCCCATATACTTAGGCATACATTTGCAACGCATTTGTTAAACAATGGTGCCGATTTAAACGCTGTAAAGGAGTTATTGGGTCATTCCAGCCTCGCTTCGACTCAGGTTTATACCCATAATAGTATTGCCGAACTTAAAAAAGTACACTCTACTGCTCATCCAAGGAGCAAGGATTAAGATACGTTCATCATCATCAATTGTTCAACTTCGCTGTATCTGCAGCTTAAAAATTCGCCTTATGAAAGTACATACACAGTCCGTGAATTTTAATGCCGATGTAAAACTCATAAATTTTATTCAAAAAAGACTTGATAAACTTGAGCTTTTTTATGACAGGGTAATTAGTTCAGATGTGTATTTAAAAGTTGAAAATACCAGCTCAAAACAGAACAAAATTGTAGAAATAAAAATGAGAGTTCCAAAGGATAAATTCATTGTAAAAAAGCAGCGAAAAACCTTTGAAGAAGCTATTGATTCTGCCTGTAGTTCTCTGGAGCGAAAACTCATGAAAAAGAAGAAAAAACCTAGGGTCTACAGCGCTGCAAAATTTTTGTGAAATAGTTTTGATTAAAAAAATAATTATCTACATTTGCAGTCCGTTAGAAATAACGGGCTTTTTTATGGGATAAAAGGCTTATTTAAGCCGATGTAGCTCAGCTGGCTAGAGCAGCTGATTTGTAATCAGCAGGTCGTGGGTTCGAGTCCCTCCATCGGCTCGGAAGAATAAATATAGCAAGGAGGGGGAGATACTCAAGCGGCCAACGAGGACAGACTGTAAATCTGTTGGTTTTACCTTCGCAGGTTCGAATCCTGCTCTCCCCACAACTGGTTTTTGAGAGCGGTTTTGTAAATATTGCTTTTGGATTTCCAGGATCAGATAAATTTAGAATCTGTTTGTGATTGCAATTCGGGACTTAGAAGATGTTCAGTAGGATTGGTGAAATATTGAAAATTTAAATTGCGGGAGTAGCTCAGTTGGTAGAGCGTCAGCCTTCCAAGCTGAATGTCGCCGGTTCGAACCCGGTCTCCCGCTCAAAGAAATTGAGTAAACGTTTCTTATTTTGATCAAGGTTAAAATTAACCTTAATATTAAAATATAAAACCTGTTGACCCACAAGCCGACGTAGCTCAGGGGTAGAGCGTTTCCTTGGTAAGGAAGAGGTCACGGGTTCAATTCCCGTCGTTGGCTCAAGTAAATTAGGCATTAATTATTATACACTAATATAAACTAAGATTAAATTCATTCAAAATGGCAAAGGAAACTTTTGATCGTTCCAAACCGCACTTAAATATTGGCACTATTGGACACGTAGATCACGGTAAAACTACATTAACTGCTGCTATTACTTCTGTTTTAGCAAACGCAGGATTATCTGAAATGAGAAGTTTCGATTCAATCGATAACGCTCCGGAAGAAAAGGAACGAGGTATTACAATTAATACATCTCACGTTGAATACTCAACAGCGAATCGTCATTATGCTCACGTAGATTGTCCTGGTCACGCGGATTATGTAAAGAACATGGTAACAGGTGCTGCACAAATGGATGGAGCAATCTTAGTGGTTGCTGCTACAGATGGCCCAATGCCTCAAACCAGAGAGCATATTCTTTTAGGTCGTCAGGTAGGTATTCCGAGAATCGTTGTTTTCTTGAATAAAGTAGACATGGTTGATGATGATGAATTACTAGAACTTGTTGAAATGGAAGTTAGAGAGCTTCTGTCTTTCTATGAGTACGATGGTGACAATGGACCAGTTATCTCAGGATCAGCTTTAGGCGCATTAAATGGAGAACAAAAGTGGGTAGATACGGTAATGGAATTAATGACAGCTGTTGATGAATGGATTGAATTACCAAAAAGAGATATTGATAAAAGTTTCTTAATGCCAGTTGAGGATGTATTTACAATTACTGGTCGTGGTACTGTTGCTACCGGTCGTATAGAGACTGGAATAGCCAATAC
>JBPCUI010000131.1:0-3556 GCA_051011235.1 Flavobacteriaceae bacterium | reverse complement strand
CCCATGCCCATACCAAGGGCATCAATGATGGAAGCGGTCAGATTGTTTTTGGATGCAAAAGCTTCCGCTCTTCCCAGGATCAGGCAGTTGACCACAATAAGCGGAATAAATATTCCCAATTGCTCATATAAAAAGGGGATAAAGGCCTCCAGCACCATTTCCACCACGGTCACGAACGAAGCAATGATCACAATGAATGCAGGAATACGGACTTTGTTCGGGACCTGTGATTTGATCAGTGAGATTACAATATTCGACATCAGCAATACGAATAAAGTGGCCACTCCCATCCCAAGGCCATTAAAAGCAGATGAGGTCACACCGAGGGTGGGGCACATACCAAGAAGCATCACAAAAACCGGGTTCTCTTTTATAATGCCTTTTAAGAAATTCTGCTTGTGGTCTAAAGTATTGGCCATGATCTTAATTTTCCGGTTTTGTCATCGTTTCCCTATACTTAATGTATGCGTCATAGGCCTCCTGTGTGGCTTCAGAAAAGGCTCGTGTACTGATTGTGGCTCCTGCCAGGGCATCTACCTCTCCACCGTCCTTCTCGACCTTCATATCAAAGTTCAAAGGGTTTTTACCGCGGAATTGCCTCAAAAACTTATCGCGCTTCATTTTTGTACCCAGACCAGGAGTTTCCTTTTGTTCCAGTACTGCGATATTTATGATTTTTCCATCCGGACTAAAGCCTACCATGAGCTTTACCAATCCGCTATAACCTTTCTCCGATGCTCCTGTGACCGCAGCTCCGACAAAAGTACTGTCCGCGAAAGCGGGATAGATATCTATACTGTCTTTGGCCCGTGCTGATTTGAGACGAATACGCTCGTCAATCGGGTAATTATCAAATTCAGGCAATATAAGCTTGAGGGAATTCTCCATTTTGGCCAATTTAGCCCTTGCCTTTGGTTCCAGGGTAAGGTCATTCACATATCCCAAGGACAAACCTGCGACCAGGGTGATGGTAAAAAGGACAACCACCATGTTTAAGAGTGTAGATTCTTTCTTTTTCAAATTCACATGATTTTAGCTTTAATTTTTGACCCGAACCTACGGGGTTTAAAATAACTGTTGATCAGAGGTACAAAAGCGTTCATTATCAAAATGGCGAACGAGATACCTTCAGGGTAAGACCCGAACAAACGGATTACCACGGTTATCACCCCGATGCCCAGGGCAAAAATGATCATCCCTTTTTTGGTCACCGGGCTTGTGACCAGATCCGTCGCCATAAAGAAAGCCCCTAAAAGAGCTCCGCCCGAAAGCAGGTGAATCAACGGATTGGCATAATGCTCCGGATCTATCCACCAAAAAATACCCGTCATAACCACTATAGTAGCCAGTACTGTAAATGGAATGTGCCAGGAAATCACTTTTCTGAGGATAAGGAATAAACCGCCGATTACTAGCGCGATTACCGACATTTCGCCAATGGAACCGCCCGTTATTCCTAAAAACATGTCCATGTTTGAAGGTATTTGTGCGTTGATCTCGGTCATGGTTTGCCCAAAACGCACGCCTTCTTTAATGAGGCCCAAAGTGGTTTCGCCTGTAACTGCATCCACAACAGTGGTATTGTTTTCTACTGCGGTGGGCCATAATGTCATCTCTACGGGAAAAGACACCAGTAAAAACACCCTGCCCACCAGGGCCGGGTTGAATATGTTGAACCCCAGCCCTCCGAAGGAAAGCTTAGCCACACCTATGGCGATAAAACTACCGACGATGATCATCCACACCGGAATACCCGCGGGCAGATTAAATGCCAGCAAAATTCCGGTAATAAGTGCGGAGCCATCGGTTATAGTTACACCGGTTTTCAACAAGTATCTCTGAATGAGATACTCAAACAAAATACACGAAATAACAGCCACAGCTGTGGCTATCAAAGCGTTGATCCCAAAGACGTAAAGCGAGACAAGAAATGCCGGAACAAGGGCAATTACAACATCGTACATCAGTTTTTTAGAGGTTCTCTCCGAATGTACGTGAGGTGAAGCGGAAACAATGATGGGTTGGCCGTTCATAGTCAGGCTACTTTCGTTTCGAGTTGCTTTGCAATCGATTTGCCAAAGCGTATGTAATCCAAAAGTGGACGGTGGGACGGGCACACAAAACTGCATGAGCCGCATTCGATGCAAGTCAGGATATCTTCCTGAACAGCTTTCTCGTAGAACCCCTTTTCGGACAGGTTCATCAATAAATGAGGCTCAAGACCCATGGGGCAAACATCAACACATTTTCCACAACGGATACAATTTTCGGGTGCTCCTCTGCTGGCTTCTTCTTCCGAAATAACCAGAATTCCCGATGTGCCTTTGGTAACCGGCACATCAGTGTTTTTCAGGGCCTTACCCATCATAGGTCCACCGTTTATAATTTTGCGGGTGTTTTCGGGCAGGCCGCCAGCCGCTTCGATCAGGTCGCTGATAGGAGTTCCGATTTTCACCCAGAAATTTGATGGCTGCTCCAGTTTTTTTCCGGTTACGGTGACCACTCGTTCCAGCAGCGGCTTGTTGTGTTGAACGGCCTGGTAGATCGCAAATACGGTACCTACATTGTGGACCAGCACACCTACATCATGCGGTAGCCCATTTTTAGGGACTTCCCTTTTTAAAAGCGCCCTTATCAATTGTTTTTCACTGCCCTGAGGGTATTTGACCTTTAAAGCTGCCACCCGGATCGCTGGGTCTTTTGAGGATAGTTCCCCAAAAATGTTTATAGCATTTTTCTTATTGTTTTCAATCCCAATGATTACCCTGTCTACTTTTAATGCATACATCAGGATTCGGATGCCAACCAGAATCTCTTCTGCTTTTTCCAGCATTAACCGATGGTCTGCGGTCAGATAGGGTTCGCATTCCACGCCATTAATAATCAGGCAGTCCAGGGCTTTATCTTTTTTAACATGCAACTTCACGTGCGATGGAAATGTAGCGCCGCCCAGCCCTACAATCCCAAAATCGGAAACGCGTTGTACAATTTCTTCAGCTGTAAGCGTAATCTCCTTTTTAAGCGGATATTCAACTTCCTTAAAATTCGATTCATTCTTTACATCGGTTCTGATAACAATGCACTGTTTCTTATAGCCACTGGTATCTATGATCTTGTCCAGCTTGGTTACCGTACCTGCCACAGGAGCGTGAATATTGGATGAGACAAAACCACCGGATTTTGCAATCACCTGTCCTATTTGAACCTTGTCCTTTCTTTCTACGACTATTTCTGCGGGGATACCAATATGTTGGGATATGGGAACATAAACAACTTTGGGCACCGGGAGTTTTTTAATGGACTTTGACGATGTCAGTTTATTCTCCGGCGGATGAATACCTCCTTTTGGAAATGTCTTAAGCATTGTTGTTAGTCTTTACCGATTCGACTTTCGCTACGCTCTTCGCTTCAACTTTTTTTACTTTTTTCTGCGGGAAATTGGTTTCAATTATTGAATGGGTCGGGCATACAGGGACACATTTTCTGCACAGTGTACAATATTCCGGGTCAATATAAGCCAGGTTGTTTTCCATAACGATGGCATCTTTAGGACAAA
>JBPCUI010000130.1:0-11530 GCA_051011235.1 Flavobacteriaceae bacterium | reverse complement strand
GCGGCAGGCATAAAAAACTGACCTATGCGCTCCTTGGGAGAGAGGGTGTCGTATGCTTCTTTAACGGAGATCCATTCAGGTATCATTTCCGGCGCCTTTTTTACCGTAATCGGGCGGATAGTCAAGATACTTCAAAATTAACAAAGCCGGAAGTGCGCCAATGACTACCCAGATAAAAAATCCGTCATAGCCCAGCCACTCCTGCATAAAGCCACTGATAAGTCCGGGTAGCATCATTCCGAGGGCCATAAATCCGGTAGCGAGAGCATAATGCGATGTCTTTGAAGCACCTTCGGCGATGTAGATCATAAAGACCATAAAACCGGCAATTGCGAAGCCATAGCCAAATTGCTCCAATACCACAGTCGTTACTACGGCAACAATGTGATTCGTATTTGTGAAGGCCAGAAAAGCATAAAATGCATTGGGGATGTTTATGGATAAGACCATTGGGAGCATCCACTTTTTAAGCCCGTCTCTGGATATCAGGATACCCCCTAGAATACCTCCCAGCGTTAGCATAATGACCCCAACCGTACCGTAGATTGTTCCCACTTCGGCAGTGGTATAGCCCAAGCCTCCTTTTTCAACCGGATCCAGGAAGAATGGAGCCGCCATTTTTACTAACTGCGACTCACCCAATCTAAAAAAAAGGATAAAGGTCAAAGCCATCCCCATTCCTTTTTTACTAAAAAATGTGGAAAATACTTCAAGAAATCCCTTGGGTTTTTCGAGCGTTATCGCATCGGAGGATTCGAATTTTGGGGTTACAAAAAAATTAGCTACAGTAAGGCCGAACATGAGAAGTGCAGCCGCAATCATGGTCATTGACCATGCCTTGGTATTGTCGCCGTAATAGTTTTCAAGGAATCCTGCCAGGATCACAAGCAAGCCTTGGCCTGTTACATTGGCCAATTTGTAAAAAGTACTTCTGATACCTACAAAAAATGACTGCTTGTCCTGAGTAAGGCCGATCATATAGTATCCGTCTGAAGCCACGTCATTGGTTGCCGAGGCGAATGCTGCCATCCAAAAACAAGCCAGGGTAGTGACGAAAAAAATATTGGTCGGTAATGTCAAACCTATTCCCAGTAGTGCCAGGGAAATCAACAATTGCATACCTAAAAACCAATTTCTCTTCGTGCTGATGATATCCACATATGGGCTCCATAATGGCTTAATTACCCAGGGTAAATAAAGCCAGCTGGTATAGAGTCCGATATCCGCATTACTGATACCGAGTTTCTTGTACATAATTACCGATACGGTGACCACGAGTACAAAGGGCAGCCCCTGGGTGAAGTACAATACGGGTACCCAGATCCAGGCCCATTTATTTTTTTTGATCATATCGGTTTAAATGTAAGACAATCGGTTGGCTAAATCTTTAGGTATGCTTGAGAATTCTCGGTTTTGTAAGATTAAAATCAGATTGAGGTATATTATATGTCACTATCTAAAATGATATCTTACGAAGCCCTCAATAGCTTCGTACTCTGCCATTCCCAATGAGTTGTATTTCTCAGCAGTCTCTGTGTTGCGTTGTTCTGCTCTCTGCCAGAATTCACGCTCGTCATTTCCAGGGAACATGGCACTGTCTTTTTGGGACTGATGCTTAAAGATCGCATTTTTTTTACGTTGCATATCCATCGGACCTATGGGAACGGCCATTTCCATATCTGCAATATCCCATTCCTGCCATGCACCGCGATATAACCAAACATAACAGTCATCTAACCAGGGCGCTCCTTCTTCAACCAGTTGATGCAACGCCTGATAAATGATCTGCAGGCAAACACGGTGTGTGCCATGAGGATCCGATAAATCGCCGGCTGCAAAGATCTGATGTGGTTTGGTTTGCTGCAAGAGATCATAAGTGACCTTGACGTCTTCTAGTGAAAAAGGTTTTTTCTTTACCGTTCCTGTTTCGTAGAAGGGCAGATTTAAGAAGTGCGCGTTTCTTTCATCAACACCACAGTATCGGCATGCGGCCAGGGCTTCTCCTTTTCGGATTAGTCCCTTGAAGTGCTGAATTTCGGGACTATCTACCTCTCCGGCTTTTTTCCGGCTAAGAAATTGTTTTACAGATACGAACTGTGCCTCCAGATCTTTGTTGTCTTCCTCCACATCGGTGGCAAAATCCAGAAAGCGGATCACCTCATCGTCAAAGACAGCTATATTTCCAGATGTCTGATAGGCAATATGCACCTGATGACCCTGGTCTACCAGTCTTAGTAAAGTGCCGCCCATGGATATGACATCGTCATCCGGATGCGGACTAAAGATCAGGGATCTTTTCGGATATGGTTCACGTCGCTCAGGACGCTGGCTATCATCCGCATTGGGTTTTCCGCCCGGCCAACCCGTGATGGTATGCTGAAGCTGATTGAATACTTTTAAATTAATATGTTCTGCAGAACCTATTTCGGCGATGAGGTTACCCATCCCGTATTCATTGTAATCCTCGTTGGTAAGTTTAAGTACTGCCTTGCTTAATTTTTCAGATAACCAGATGGTGGCTTTCTTTATCAAATTGTCGTTCCAGTCGCACTCGCTTACCAACCAGGGCATTGCCAGTCTTGTCAAAGCCGATCCTGCAGCGTGATCAACAATAAAATCGCAATTTTCGTGGTGCTGAAGAAATGTTGCGGGTACCGATTCACGGATATTGCCTTCAACAGCTTCACGGATGATGTGCGATTTGCCCTCTCCCCAGGCCATAAGAATGATTCGTTTGGCCGCCATAATAGTTCCGACACCCATGGTTATCGCTTTGATCGGTACGTTTTCGAGGCCAAAAAAGTCGCTTGCCGCATCCAGGCGGGTGATCATATCGAGACGGACGATTCTGGTTTTACTCTTTAGAGCAGATCCGGGTTCGTTAAATCCTACATGACCGGTTCGGCCTATACCGAGTATCTGGATGTCTATTCCACCAGCCTCTATTATTTTTTTCTCATAGTTTTCACAAAATTCCCGCACATCCTCTTTATCCAGGGTACCGTCCGGGATATGGATATTGTTCTTTTTTATATCGATATGATCGAAGAGATGTTCGTTCATAAACCGGACGTAGCTGTGGATCGAATCCTGCTCCATCGGGTAATACTCATCCAGGTTAAAAGTGATTACGTTTTTGAAGCTCAGGCCCTCTTCCTGATGAAATTTTACGAGGAATTCATACATTTTGGTGGGCGAAGAACCAGTGGCTAGACCTAGTACTACGTTTTTACCAATTTTCTGTCGCTGTCTTATAAGATCAGCAATTTCATTTGCCACGTAGAATGAAGCTTCTTCCGAGTTGAGGTGTACACGTGTATTGATTTTCTCAAATTTTCTCGATTCATCATCGGTCGGAAAACTTCGCGGACTTGGTTTTGTGAGTGTTAAAGGCATAATATTAGAATATATATGAATGGCAAATGTATGCAATAAATGCTGTTTTATGCAAGAAAAGTTGCAATAAAATGCAAGTTTAACATTTTTAACAAATTAAAACAGCAAAAAACAGCAAACCAAAAGATTTTTGTACCTTTGTTCCGAAATACAAAATTTGAATGCATGCTCAAGGAAGAAAGGTGGCAAACGATATTGAATGAAGTGGCACTGCACAACAGGGTGCTTCTAACCGATATTGCTGAAAAACTCGATGTTTCTGTAGATACGGTCAGAAGAGATGTGAAAGAATTGGACTCTGAGCATAAATTGCGAAAAGTACACGGTGGTGCAATTTCACTCGGTTATACCAACATTACTCCACAAAACACTAATATATATGCCTTGCAGGAAAAAACCGCTATTGCGCAAAAGGCGATCGGTTTGTTGAGGGATAACAGTGTTATTTTCATTGATGGGGGGACTACCTGTCTCGAGCTGGCCCGAATAATCCCTCTGGAACTTCAGCTTACATGTTTTACTGTGAGCCTGGCTGTGGCCATGCAGTTGCAATCCAAACCCAATGTAAGGGTTATATTTATTGGGGGAGAAATCGATCACCAGGCACAAATCGCGATTGGGGCCAGTACTATTCACAATCTTTCGGAGATCCGGGTAGATTACGGTTTTATCGGCACAGGTTATGTGGATGCTTTACACGGTCTTACCGAATTTGATTGGGACATCGTTCAGGTCAAAAAAGCAATCGTCAACGCGGCCAAAAAAACGGTACTTTTGTGTATATCGGAAAAACTCAATTCACAGCACCGGTACAAGACCTGCGATATTAATGCTATAAATACAATGATAACCGAGTTGACCCCAAGCAATAATCTCCTGAACCTTTTTAGAAACCACGAAATACACTTGCTATAGCTCATGGCAGATTTTAAGAAAATTACAGAAACGCCATCATTATACGATCACCTGGAGCAGATGGATCCGCTCCAACTCCTCAATAATATTAATAAAGAAGATCAGAAAGTGGCAGAGGCCGTTGAAGAAGTGATACCTCAGATTGCCAGGCTCGTAGACGGGGTGGAGCAGAGATTTTACGATGGAGGCCGCCTGTTTTACATCGGTGCCGGAACCAGTGGTCGGTTGGGGATTTTGGATGCCTCGGAAATTCCTCCCACCTACGGAATGCCACACGATCGAGTTATCGGCCTTATTGCCGGTGGGGATTCGGCCATTCGTAAAGCTGTGGAGTTTGCTGAAGATGACACAGATCAAGCCTGGCTGGACTTAAAGGAGTACGATATAAATAAAAAAGATACGCTGGTGGGTATTGCAGCTTCAGGTACAACGCCTTATGTTTTGGGCGGTATCAGGGACGCACGAAAACACGGCATTCTAACCGCAGGGATAACGAATAATCCGGGTTCCCCATTGGCGCTTGCTGCTGAAATCCCGATAGAAATTGTGGTCGGCCCTGAATTTGTAACCGGTAGTACCCGTATGAAGAGTGGCACCTCCCAAAAATTAGCCCTCAACATGATCTCAACGGCACTCATGATCCGTGTAGGACGCGTAAAAGGAAATAAGATGGTAAATATGCAGCTGAGCAATAATAAACTTGTAGACCGGGGAACGCGCTACCTGATGGAAGGACTACACCTGGATTATGAGGAAGCTCAACGCGTGCTAAATGAGTTCGGTTCTGTTAAAAAGGCACTGGATGCCCTAAAACAATAAACTCATCTTCTGCCTATTGCGGCAACCTCCTCTACCGTGACCATTTTTTCGACCTTGTTACCCCAGGAATTGTTGATGTAGTTCATAACGTCGGCGATCTCTTCATCTTCTAATCCCAAAGGCAACATAGTGTTGTTGTAGATAACACCGTTAACCACAATCTCACCTCTTTGGCCAAATTTTACTCCCCGGATACTTTTTTCCCTGTTATTTCTGAGAAAATCAGAATTGGCCAGTGGCGGATAAGTCTCTTCTACACCTTCTCCTGTACCCAAATGACAGGTCACACAAAAATCGGCATAAACAACCTTGCCCCTGTTAATACTGGCTTCTAGTTTATCGTCCTGAAACAGCAAAAACCCCAGGCTGGTGATTATACCCAGGTATAAAATAAAGAATAGTCTCATAAAAAGTGCTAGAAAATTTAATGTAGTATCCTATGGATTTGGAATTAGTTTATAGATGCCCTTACTTTCAACAGCTACATAGATATAACCATCCGGTCCCTGTCGCACGTTTCTAACACGGCCAAAATCTTCCATCAATTTTTCACGGTAGGTTACGGTATTTCCATCGAGCTCCAGTCGTTCTAAGTACTGAAATGCCAGCGAACCCACTAATAAATTCCCTTTCCAATCCGGATAGAGATCGGAGTTGACAAAGGTCATGCCGCTGGGCCCTATAGAAGGTACCCAATAATGTACGGGTTGTTCCATACCATCCTTTTCAGTTATATCGGTAATAGATGTCCCATTGTAATTTGTGCCATAGGTGATAACAGGCCAGCCGTAATTGACCCCTTTTTGTATGATATTGATCTCGTCGCCGCCCATGGGTCCGTGTTCATGGATCCATATAGCACCTGTTTCAGGGTGTTTTGCCATGCCTTGGGGATTCCGGTTGCCCATTGTAAATGCAGCCTGATTTCCATCCGTCATATAGGGATTATCACCGGGAATCTGGCCGTCATCGTGAATACGGTAGATTTTTCCTCCATCCAGAGCTTTGTTCTGAGGGTTCACATCTCGTGCACCTCTGTCTCCTATTGAAAAATACAAGAAGCCATCATTGTCAAATTCAAGGCGGCAACCCCAATGCTGACCTTTTGTAGTATTAGGTGAAGCTTTATACAGTAATTCATTATTAGTAAGAGTGTTACCTTCTAATTTAGCCCTCATAATTGCTGTGTTTCCACCTTTATCCTCGCCTTCTTCTGAAGAATAGGAAATTTAGATCCAGCCATTACTGCTGTAATCCGGATGCAGTTCTATGTCCATCAGTCCGCCCTGCCCACGGTTATATACCTCCGGACCGCCATTAATTACAGTCTTTACACCGTTATTGAAGTGTATGATTTCTCCGCTTTTTTCTGTTATCAGCATGCTACCATCCGGGAGGAAGGTCATACCCCATGGGATTTGGAGATCATCGACCACTAATTCTGCCTCAAAATTCACTTCGGTCGGGGTATTTATTTCATTATCTGTTTTTTGTGCACAGGATAAAGTGGTCATTACAACGAAAAAACAGCTAATTATGATACTATTTTGCATAATACATCGTTAGTTTATAGTACTAAATCTAGGTTTAAGGCCTAAAGATAATTAGAAATATATAAGTATAAACAACTACGCTTAAGAATATACTGACCCCAAATCAAGCATATTCTTGCCATAACGAATTTAACCTATGCTCCCAAGGAAAACAAGGCATATCCTGTATGCCGTGCTGCTATTGGCATTATTTGTAGTAGGGACTTCTGCTATAGCAAATACAAAAGTTTACGAGCTTCTAACTGAAATTTCGGAGGTAAAAGATGAAATCTCGGCTGTATTTTCCAAAAATGAGGAAAAAATAGCCGGTAGTGCGTCGTCCGGAACCAAAACCACGCTGACCGACAGCTGGTCTAACAAAGCTTCAAACGCCCCGATGTTCATGACGATCATCCAGGGGGCCGATGAAGAGGTAATATGCCCGAATGACGGTAGTACACTTGCAAAATTCTTCTTATGCGGTACAAGTGACGTCCGAACCCTAACTCTCTCTCAAAGCGGCAGTACTTACCAGTGGCAAAAACTAGATCCAAACCGATGCGCACTTTCCGTAATTGAGGATTGTGCCAATACCGATAACACCTGTTATGACGATGTAGGTTCAAATTCGACATATGATCTGGATTCGCCTGGTGAATTCCGCGTACGTGTGGATGGCGGCCAGTATTATTATTTTAAATCTTCATTAAATCCACTGGATCCCCAACTTATCAAGGAGGATATCATATGTGGAAATCCGGGCCGTGTAGAAATTACTAACGTACCGGCTGGCTATGAATACAGTCTGAATAGTTCAGCGGGCCCATACCAGGACGCTCCGTTCTTCGACATAACCACGGCGGGTGATTATATGGTTTGGGTACGTTTAAAAAATGTTTCCAGCAGCGCCTGTTTATTTCCTTCCAATACAGTGACTGTTCTGGATCTGGATATAACCGTCGACGTTGTAGCCAATGACATTCTCTGTAGTGGAGAACTTGGAAGTATCGATGTTACGGTTGCCGGTGTTCCTGGCTTCTTTACCTATCGTCTTATAAAAAGTGGAGTCACGGTAGATACCTTTGGTCCGGACGCGGCCAGCAGCTATACCTTCGCCAACGTGAGTGCCGGGATCTACTCTGTGCGCGTAGAGACCAACAAATGTAACGAACTTGTAACGCTGGACATTAATAGCGATCCAATCGAGATTGGGAATGGAATTGGTCCACTTTCAGTATCGGCCACCGCCAATGACAGTTTTGGCTGTGGAGCTGCCACTGTCGATGTAGATATTGTTACCGCCGGCGGAACTTCTCCTTATCGCTACAGTCTGGATGGCGGGACAAACTGGAGCGCGCCATATACTGGTACAGCAACTTTTACAGTTAGCTCGTCCGGAACCTACAATATCCTTGTTGAGGATGCCAATGGTTGTACAAAAACAGCAAGTGTGGATGTACAGGATCTGCCACCACCTGTTTATACAATTACTACGGCAGATGCAAATTGCGGAGGAGCAAATGACGGCAGTATAATAGTAAATATTACCAATGGATTTGGGTATAATCTTGAATTCAGCATTGATAATGGGAGCAATTATCAAGGCAGTAATGTGTTCAATGGATTGGCACCAAATAGCTATGATGTTGTAGTTCGATATCAGCAGGGAAGTTTTGTTTGTACTACCCCGGCTTCAACAGAGATCGTAGGGACGCCAACCCTCATTACAGGAACGGCCACAGCTGATACCGTGCCGACCTGTTTAAATGAAAATGGGGGTCAAATTACTATCTCTGGGGCTTCCGGAGGAATACCTCCCTACGAATACAGTATTGGCGCTGGATTCAGTGGGACTACGGTTTTTACGAATTTGGGCGTAGGAACCTATACACCTCAGATCAGAGATGCCAACGGATGTATAGTAACTTTGGCTCCTATTGTTTTCAATGCACTCGATAAGCCAACGGACATGGATTTTGCAATTTCCAGTCTGGATTGTCTTACAAGTACAGCTTCGGTAACCGTTTCTGTTACCGATGGTACAGCGCCATATACTTACGAAATAATCGCTCCTGCTTCCGCGGTAATCAACAATGGTAACAATCCTGTTTTCACAGGTCTTGGCCTGGGTACCTATACTTTCAGGGTAACTGATAGCGAAGGCTGTAGTTATGACGAAGCTTTTGCTATTACAGATATATCTTCCATCGCTGTGCAGGCACAGACCGTTAGTGTTGTTACCTGCGTAGGAGATAGTGATGGTGAAGGAAGATTCCTTGTAGATGGCTTTGCCACTACTTATAGCTATCAGATTGATGCAGGTCCGCTCTTTACGGGAGAGTCCAACGGGATCATCGATCTTACCGGACTCACTGCAGGCAGCTATAATATTACAGTAACAGATGAAGATACAAACTGTACAGATACAGCGACACTTACTATTCAGGAACCGGCCGTTGCACTGGCCATCAGTAGCCTGAACGTTACGGCAATGAGTTGCCAGAATAACAATACAGGCGCTGTTTCAGTTATTACTGTCGGTGGTTGGGGTGGTAACCGATATACACTGACGCAACCCGACCTTTCAACAAGGGGTCCTCAATCGAGCAGTACTTTTACCAATCTAACCCAGGATGGACTCTACCAGGTTAGTGTGGAAGATGCCAATGGATGTATCGTGACCGATACATTCACACTTACATCACTACCGTCACCTGTTTTGACGGTAAATAACGGGGCTTCAGATTTTTGTTATGATAATGTTGATGCGGCAACTATTGTAGTCAGTACTGCCGGAGGCCTTGCCCCATATCAATACAGAATAAACAGTGGCTTGCTTGGTGGAAGCAATTCATTTGGAGGTCTGACGCCGGGAACTTACTTCATCGAAGTGGTGGATTCCAACAATTGCTGGGATGATATTACCGTTGTCATTGAGCCGGAAATCAGCGCGACGGCAACAACTATACAAGAACTTGATTGTGGTGGCCCGCCCGCACAAATACAGGTTACGATCAGCAATGGATATCCGTCCGGTGGTGATTACGATATCTATGAGGTGAGCATCGACGGTGCGCCTTATACATCGAATTCTAACAATATAACAGGGAATTCATTTATATATAGTATTCCTAACGACGGTTCTATTATAGTACCAACCACCTTCCAATTCCTTGTCCAGGATTTCCAGGGGTGTACTACAGAGACCAACGTAATAACAATTTCACCACCTGAGACGATAGTGGGCGCTGCGGTTCCCACACATACAACTTGTGGTGACGACAACGGAATAATTACACTTGTACCGGATACCAATTTTGGAGTACCGCCTTACGAATTCAGTGATAATGGCGGTGGTTCCTGGTCTACCCAAAATATCTACTCGGGCTTTGCACCGGGTACCTATAGCACGTTTATGATCCGCGATAGTCGCGGATGTACAACTGCATTGCTTTCGGCAACTATTAATGCAAGTGCTGCCCTTGATGCAACGGTTGTACCGGTAGACGCCGTGTGTACTGCAGGAACAGTGGAAGGATCAATTGACGTGACCGGAGTTGTCAATGGTACGGCATTATACACATATATCTTAGAAGATATTAATGGTGCCACCGTTGCCGTGATTGGACCCACAGCCAGTACTACTATTAATTTTCCAAACGTTGTGCCTGGCACTTATACAGTAATAACGAGGGATGATGCCGGTTGCGAGGATCGGGATACTGTTACACTAATCCAGAATCAGTTGGATATTATACCGGTGGTCACAACCACACCCCCCGACTGTACAACAACTTTTACATATATCGTGGATATCGTTGGAGGAACGCCACCCTACCTCATCGGTCTGGTGGGTAACCCATTGGTGCCACCAAATGTGGATGCGGATACACATGACTTTACGGGTCAGATTGTATACGGTGTAACTTATTTTGTTGAGGTAGTAGATGCTTTGGGTTGTCGATATATAGAACAAATAGATCCAATACCAGGACCATCGCCGTTGATTGTAACGGCAACCGCTACCACAGCTTCCTGTTTGCCGGGTGGCAATGGACAGATCGATTTTCAGGTTGATGGTATTGCTTCTCCTGCAGACATCACAATTGAGCTCCAGGATACCAATACAGGAGCAACTGTAAGTGGACCTACGGTACTCAATAATGAACCTATTCCGTATAATGGTTCATTTACGGCCCTGCCTGCCGGGAACTACCAGATCATTGTTCAGGATAATAATACGAGTTGTAACGCGAGTACGCTAGTCGATATAATTACAGTCCTGCCCGCAATTGTTGTTGACAATAATGAGCCGGCAACCTGTAATGTGGGTGCACTTGTAACGGTAAGAGGAAATGGAGGCACAGGACCTTATGGTTTTGCCTATGTGCCTACCGGAAATCCGGCGCCTGCTGTTTTTACTGCACAAACCACCTATGAAATTGCAGGACCGTATCCTGCGGATTACGATTTTTATGTAGAAGATGCACTTGGATGTATCAGTTTTACCACTGTTACGGTCACAGAGCAACCAGGGGTTCCAAATCCGACGGTAGATGTGATTAACCAGTGTACGGCCGTGGCAAATTATACCATTAATGTTACAGCGCCACTCAGTACTGGTTCCGGACTTCCGCATGAAACATTCGAATACGATATCGGAGGTGGGTTCCAGTCTAGTCCGAATTTTACCGTTCCTAATCCAGGTGATTATACGATAGTGGTAAGAGACGGTAACGGATGTACAAATTCCGTGCTGGCCAGGGTATTCGATTTCTTTGCAATTTCGGCCAATGCGACCTCAGAACCTACATGTAATGCCGGAGATGGTGTGATTACCGTAAATACCTCTGGAGGTAGTGGAAATT
>JBPCUI010000129.1:0-2853 GCA_051011235.1 Flavobacteriaceae bacterium | reverse complement strand
GGTAATCTACGAGGCACTTCCCAGAAAAATTGTTCAAGAGGAATCCACGTTTACTGATGGCCAAGGGAAGGAAATGCATATTGAGATTGGGACGACCCGCACGTTTCAGTATCTTTATTGGGCCAATACCTTTGATCAACGACAGCTTCTTCTCATGGACGAAAAAGGAGCTGGGATCTTAAGCGAATACTATCAAGAGTCTCTTGAAGAAGCTCACCGTTCATCTCAAGAAACCCCGCCGACTTCCTGAATTTTCTAGATATCTAGGGTTATGGGTTGACGAGAAACTGAAAGGGTCGATGCTGTGATTGCGCATAGCAGGCCACGGTGCCGTATGTTTTTTGTTTCACACTGGCCGGAAGATTTGCCCATTGGGGCGAAAGGCCGATGGTCAATATTCGGCCATTATCTTGAATGCTGGTAATTGTTCCCATCTTTAAATATTCTAAGAGGTGCTCCCCGGCGGATTTCCCTGCACAGGTTTGTGCAGATGATGGTGTGACAGTGGAATTCTGCTGAGGGTATTTAATTGAAACGGTCCCAGCCCAGAGAAACACCCCTAAGACCAAAAACAGAGCAAATCGAATGAAACCTCCCTGAATCATAAGCCAAGTGTGGAGGAGGTTATGGGTGTCAGTAAATACCTCAAATGGAGTGTCGGAAAGACTAGGGAATACAACGGGTTAAGCTTGTGGCTTTATCTTGAAACGCCGTAGCAGAGACACCGGCTGTCTTGATGAGCGATGCAAACAAAAAGGTCTTAGAGTTTCTTTACCTTAGGCGTCTTAAGATGACACCCGTAATTTCCGACAAGTGAAACGAGACTGCGAATTGTTTTTAGTGGTTATTGATTGCGCTGGATTCATTCTATTTAGAACATGTTTGTGGAAATGACGATTCTGCATTTTCAGAGTAAATGGAAAGATGTGTGGTTCTATCAGGAAAAGGAGTCCTGAATGGGAGTTGAACCAGTGGCGTTGTGGGTATTAATCGGCACCTGTTTCTTGCACTGGGTTACGGTTGCCGTATTAATTCGGCGAGTGCGGGAGACGGAAAAGCCCTTAGCCTGGAACCTCTTAGGATTGGCCGTGAGCGTTCTTGCCATGCAACAGACGTATGGACTTTATCTGCAGTTTATCGAATTGAATCCGCCCATGTTAAGCATGCTCAAGGAAATACTTGGGTTGCTCGTGGCGGGTTTTATGTTGGGTGGCATTGTGATGTTGTCCCCCATACTGAAAATTCTGCAACGTAATAAAGAATTGCTAGAGGTAATTGATGAACGGAATGCCATTATTTGCCAATTTCATGAACGAATTGTTCGAACTTTGAGACAAGTTCAAATTGCCATGGAAGTAGGGAAACCGCAAAATTTTATCATTGAACAAGTTGCAGAAGTAGTAAAAATGCTGCAGGTGTTTTTGGAAGATCTCAAGGCAGGGGTGTTATTAGGGAGTAAATTTGAGATTGCTCTGAAAACTCTTGTGGACGATCTGAGCCAAGAAGGCTCGTTTCCAATAACGGTTCACGTTGATTCAGCGATTGAGGGTTCAATTTCATATGATCAGGGTGCCGAGCTGTTGCATATTTTACGTGAAGCGATTCACAACAGTGTGCAATATTCCCATGCTAAAAAAGGAAAGGTTTCCGTAAAGGTCTTGGAATCTCAAATAGTGTTAGAGGTTTTCGATAATGGAATAGGATTTGAATTTGACCTTGTGGAGGTTCAGGGGCATGGGTTGGGAAATATGGTGCATAGGGCTAAGCAAATTGGAGCTCGACTGAAGGTCCAGAGTCAACCTAAAAAAGGCACCTCAATCCTGATCGAATTGCCACGAAAAGAGCAATCAGCAAATGGCACCAATTCGGCTTTGTCTTCTCAAGCTTCTAGTGAGAAGCATCAGAAAGCTCCAGTAGGCTAACGTAATCTTTAAGCGGGGATTTGCCATAAGGAATATGGGCTACCCCAATTCTTTTAAAAGGAACCTTTCTCTCAAAAACTTCAAAATCTTGGAAGTGAGTTTGGGAGAATTTTGCCTGTCAAATCTTTAAAGGGTTCTGAGGAAAGAGATAAAAAGATTAATCTGTGAGTTAGGAAGATAATGGTGGCGGTGGAGGGTCTCGAACCCCCGGCCCGCGGCTTATGAGTCCGCTGCTCTACCACCTGAGCTACACCGCCATTATTTGATCAAATAAATGTTGCTGGCTATTCCCTAAAAACCATGCGCGCAAATCTATACCATAGGTAGAGAACATCCGACAATTCCTTTTCGAAAATGCTTTGATTTTTCTGGGTCTTGCTTTGAGAGCAAGGCCTGAAGGGGATGAGATGACCCTGTGTCTACTTCGGGGATTTCTTGAAAATTCAGAATAATGCATGCCATGTCTACAAACTGTTCCCTTCTGATTGACCATGACTGACACGGCAGTTCTTAAACAATCGGCGCTTGTTGGCCGGCAGGCCATATTCGATCGCCAGATGGAGGTTTTTGGCTATGAACTACTCTATCGAGATGGCACAGGCAATAACGCCAATATCATGGATGGAGACGAAGCCACTGCCAGAGTCATGGTCAATACGTTTTTGGAACTGGGCATTGACCAGATCGCCGGGAATGCTCAGGCCTTTTTAAATCTCACCGCAAACTTTTTTCTGGGCCAGCATTATGAAGTTCTTCCCTCAAAGAACGTAGTCCTGGAAGTCCTAGAGTCTATTGAGCCGACACCTCCTGTATTAAAAGCCCTCATTCAGGCGAGACAAGACGGATATCAGATTGCCCTAGATGATTTTGTTCTACGGGAATCGCATCGTGCCTTAATGGATCATGCTGATTACGTTAAAGTGGATGTCTT
>JBPCUI010000128.1:0-4161 GCA_051011235.1 Flavobacteriaceae bacterium | reverse complement strand
TGGCCAGCAGATTTAATTAAGGAAATATGTTTATAGAAGAAGGATTTAAAGGAAATCACGAACCATGGAGATATGCACTAGGTACTTTCCTCATCTTTATTGCCTGGCAGTTTATCGGGGCTATTCCACTTATGGGAGCACTTGTTTACAAGGCGTTGGACAGTGGCGAATTTCCGACCGACATACCGGCAATGGCAGGATTATTAGGTTCCAATCTATTCCTTTTTCTCATGCTGTTCAGTTTTGCTGTCGGGCTTCTCGCCGTATTCCTTATCGTCAAATTCCTGCACAACCGAAGCGCCAGTTCAGTGACGACCTCAAGAGGCAAAATAGATTGGAAAAGGATATTTTTTGCATTTGTGCTCTGGGCAGTCATTTCTTCCACTTTTATAGTTCTCGATATTGTGCTCTCCCCGGAAGATTACGTATTCAATTTCAAATTGGGTCCGTTTTTGATTTTACTTACAATTGCAGTGCTGTTCATCCCATTGCAGACCAGTTTTGAAGAATATTACATGAGAGCATACCTCATGCAGGGCATCGGTATTTTGGCGCGCAATCGATGGCTTCCTCTCTTGGTTACCTCTCTGATTTTCGGATTGCTCCATATTTTTAATCCCGAAGTAGAGAAATTAGGCTATGGCATTATGATATTTTATATGGGCACAGGTTTATTTCTCGGAATTATGACCCTTATGGATAATGGTATAGAGCTGGCCCTGGGCTTTCATGCCGCCAATAATCTAACGGCGGCTGTACTCGTTACAGCAGACTGGACCGCCTTTCAGACCGATTCACTCTACAGGGATGTTTCCGAACCCGGCTTAGGCTGGGATGTATTGCTTCCTGTTTTAGTCATTTACCCAATCCTGCTGTTTATTTTTGCCCGGATGTATAAGTGGAGAAATTGGAAAGAAAATCTTATAGGAAAAGTAGAATTACCTCAGGAGGTATCTAGTTACGAGCAAGATGATTCCAGATCCAGTTAGAATTCATCCAGACTTCAGCCTGAATGGTGTTCCTTACAATAGAGCAGATCTATTAGAGATTGGCTACAGCTTTATTAAAGAGGGGCGAAGTTTTGAGCAACCTATAGGTGATTTTTTCCTCGACTGGTTGTCTGAAACAACCGATGTTCTTGTAAAAACATCCGGATCAACAGCCGACGCCAGAAGTATTCGACTATCAAAGGATGCGATGGCCCAATCTGCCCGGTCTACCGCCGATTTTTTTAACCTGGATCCGGGCACCAGTGCCTTGCACTGTCTTCCCGCAGATCACATTGCCGGTAAGATGATGCTCGTCCGGGCCATGACACTGGGTTGGAATTTGGACATTGTGGAACCTTCAACCACACCATTACTCGGGTTGCAAAAGACCTATGATTTTTGTGCGATGGTACCTATGCAGCTCAGAAGATCGATCCGCGATATTGGTCGAATTAAAACACTCATCGTAGGTGGCGCTCCCTTACAGTCGGATTTGATAAAGACGGCCCAGGATCTTTCCACATCAATTTTTGAAACCTATGGGATGACGGAAACTACTTCGCATATCGCCCTGAAACCCATAAATGGACCAGCTGGAAACTATGGTGATACTGCTGTGGACATTTTTACAGCTTTACCGGGTATTGTTTTGTCCCAGGACAAGAGAGGCTGTCTCGGAATGAAGGTGCCCTGGCTAAATGGCAATGAAATCATCACAAATGATCTGGTAGAATTAGCCTCACCTACCGAATTCAAGTGGTTGGGAAGGTGGGACAATATAGTTAACTCGGGAGGAATCAAGTTGATCCCTGAGAAAATTGAGAAGCAAATAGACGCTTTGATCGAAGGCAGATTTATAGTGTTGGGACTGCCGGATAAGGAACTGGGTCAGAAGCTTGTATTGGTTGTGGAAGGCACAGGAAATGGATCATCTTTGGCTACACAGATCCAAAAGCTTAAAGGTCTTGATCCCTATGAGGTTCCCAGGGAAATTCATTTTATTGAGCACTTTCCAGAAACACCTAATGCTAAGATCAACCGAAGGCAATTACTGAGCCAACTCAGCGACAGCACAACAGATTTATAATTCGATTAGGCAAATGAGTTTGCCGCGAATGCCTAAAAAGAAGTATTTTTAATAGCCTGAACTAATTCGATGAAGATATTTATTTACATAGGTCTTTTTACCACTTGCCTTAGTTTACATGCACAACAAATTCTTAGTGAAGAGCAAAGGGCTCTTTTAGTGGATGATTTGTTAGAAGAGCGCTTCAACCATCTCTTGCCACAACTAATGGATGAGGAAGGTATTGACATGTGGTTGGTAATTTCCAGGGAGTACAACGAAGACCCGGTACTAAAAACCATGCTGCCTGCAACCTGGTTAAACGCACGCCGGCGCACAATCTTACTTTTTTATCGTAACCGCACAAAGGATACCATCGAGAAACTGGCTGTGGCCCGTTACAATGTGGGGAATCTCATCAGTGCAGCATGGGACAAGAGTAAAGAACCGGATCAATGGAAAAAGCTGATACAACTGATCGATGAAAGGGATCCTAGATCGATCGGCCTTAATTTTTCAAAAGATCACAACATTGCCGATGGTCTGGTCAAAACAGATTATGAGGAATTTCTATCCTATTTGCCTTCAAAATACAAATCCAGGATAATGTCTGCCCAAAACCTCGCAGTTCGCTGGATCGAGACTCGGACAGGGCGGGAAATGGTTATCTATAACCAACTTGTAGACATTACCCACGATATTATTGCGGAAGCATTTTCCGAGAAAGTGATTACACCCGGTGTTACCACAACTACCGAGGTCGAATGGTGGATGAGGCAAAAAGTAACCGACCTCGGGCTGGAAACCTGGTTTCATCCTACGGTCGATGTTCAGCGAACCAGTGAAGAACTGGTCAGTCACTTGTACTCGTTTTCGGGCCGGCCCGATGATCTCGTCATCATGCCGGGAGACTTGCTTCATTGTGATTTCGGCATTAGCTATCTGAGATTAAACACGGATTGCCAGGAACTGGCATATGTATTAAGGGAAGGAGAAACTACGGCACCGGATTTTCTAATAAACGGTTTAAAGGATGGTAATGCAGTCCAGGATTTTTTAACGAAAAATATGATTGAAGGACGCACAGGCAATGAAATACTTGCCAATGCTTTGGCAGAAGCGCGTTCGGCGGGCTACAGACCTTCAATCTATACGCATCCGCTGGGTTCATATGGCCATTCGGCCGGAACTACAATCGGTATGTGGGACGCACAGGAAGGAGTGATGAAGGACGACGGAGATAAATATCCTTTACACCCGAATACGGTATATGCCATAGAATTGAATACGACGGTTTATATACCTCAATGGAAGCGGGACATCAGAATTATGCTCGAAGAAGCCGGATTTTTTGGCAATGCAGGATTTCGCTATGTCAACGGCAGACAAACCGAACTCTTTTTGATTCCCAGAGTAAAACCTAATCAGAAAAAGTAATGTTGTTGAAATTAAAATACGTGATCCTGGCATCTGTCCTTCTGGGACTGTCAAATAGTATCCGCGCTCAAGAATCAGCTCCGATAAATACCACGATATTTTGGGATAGTTCACTCTCTATGAAGGACAGGGATCTGGAAAAAGAGTTTAGTTTTTTAGAAATCTATTTTAGCACACGTGCCAATGTAGAGGTTGTACTTCTCATTTTTAGTAATACAGTTGTAGGCAAAGAACAGTTCAGTATCGATTCTGGCCGCTGGGGTCTGTTAAAAAGCCGTCTTGCCGATGTAGTGTATGACGGAGGAACTTCATATACGGGCCTTACGGATCATGCGGGAAACGGCGATGTCTTGTTTTTCACAGACGGACATCAGAACATAGATAATGAGAGTCCGTATTTTCAAGCTAATCTGATGGTCGTAAACAGCAAAGACGACTACAACCAGGCCAATCTCAATCTGCTGACCATATTGAGTTCAGGGACTTTGGTTAACCTCGCCAGTCATAAGAAAAAGGATGCAGAGGGATTGAGAACGTATTTTGGCAGTATTCAAGGAGTTGGCGCCAGCAGTCATGGGATTCAGATCTCCATTAAGAACAAAGAGGACCAGCTAATACGGCCAAAAGAAGACGGCTCTTACGCTATTACGGCCAATATCGGAGATGTTC